>NZ_JALDTU010000006.1:0-133410 GCF_023109005.1 Streptococcus oralis
CTTCGACGCGCACCCGCATAGCGGGTGGTTTATTTGTCTCGCACCTTACGGAGCGAGACGGACTAATAGTCACATAACAAAAAAAGCCTATTGAACAAGCTAGAAAGCTTGATACAATAGGCTTTTTCTAAATTCATTATTTAACAGCGTCTTTAAGAGCTTTACCAGCTTTGAATGCTGGAACTTTAGAAGCTGCGATTTCGATTTCTTTACCAGTTTGTGGGTTGCGACCTTTACGTGCAGCGCGTTCACGAACTTCAAAGTTACCAAAACCAATTAATTGAACTTTTTCACCAGCTGCAAGGTATTCAGTTACTGCTGCAAATACAGCGTCAACTGCTGCTGCTGAATCTTTCTTAGTCAAGTCTGTAGCTTCTGCCACTTTAGCGATCAAATCTTGTTTGTTTGCCATGTTAACAAATCCTCCAAATAATTTCTGATTAACAAATATAATCATATCCTAAAATTGCCCATAGGTCAAGTCAAAAGCGCCATTTCAAACATTTTTCTCTATTTTTTTAGGAATTATAGCGGATTAGAATTGCCCAAGCATTCTCTCCAGTATGAGTTTGAATAATAGAGCCAGTTTCCAGTACAGAGATTGGTTTCTCAACATAGGCTTGCAATAAACTCTTCATCTCATTTGCCCATTCATTCGTTCCAGCATAGGAAATTCCAATTTCTGCAACAGATTTATGAGTAAGGGCCACCGTTAACTCTTCAAGCCATTTTTTGAAAGTTTTCGCACCACGTCCTTTGACGATTGGTTGGAGTTCGTGGTTTTTCATCTGCATCACTACACGAATATTTAATAGTGAGCTTAATAGTCCCGTTACACGTCCAATACGCCCACCTTTCACTAGGTTTTCTAGAGTCGAAACACCGATATAAAGCTCTGTGTGATTCTTCACTTCTTCTATATGTGCTAGAATAGTTTCTAAATCTTTACTCTCTTTAGCAAGTTTTGCAGCTTCAACAACTTGAAACTTCATAGCCTGATCTGTAAAGGAACTATCAATAACCGTCACATCAGAACTTGAGAGACTTGCGCCTTGGCGAGCAGCTTCAACCGTTCCAGACAAGGCATGAGACATATGAATAGCAACAACCTGACTGCCATCTTTTCCCAGCTCTTCAAAGACTTCAGCAAACACTCCCACAGGTGGTTGACTCGTTTTAGGGAGATTCTTGCTTTGTTGCATAAGATGAAGGAATTCCCCCTCTTTTAGATCAGCATCTGAGTAGACTACGCCATCAATCATAACTGATAAGGGGACAATAGTGATATTTAATTCTTTAACTACTTCTGGTTCGATAGTAACAGAAGAGTCCGTTACAATTTTTACTTGTGTCATAAGTTCAATCTTTCTATTCTTCTCAATAGGATTGGGATTTTTCACCCTTATTATATCAAAAAAATGATAAAAAATCATAAGTAATCCAATTAAAAAACTGAATTTTTGGTATAATCTATCTATAGAAAAGCGAGGAACAGCTATGATTCGAAAAGTTCAACCGATTATTACGATTATATTTGGAGCAGCTATCTATGCCTTTGGTCTCACCTACTTTGTTGTTCCTTATCATCTATTTGAGGGAGGGGCGACAGGTATCACCTTGATTACCTACTATCTTTTTAAAATCCCTGTCTCATTGATGAATCTCTTGATTAATATCCCTTTATTTATCCTAGCTTGGAAAATATTTGGACCTAAGACCCTCTACTCCAGTCTTTTAGGATCTATTTCACTTTCCGTTTGGCTAGCAATTTTTGAGCGTATTCCTTTGCACATCGACTTGCAAGGAGATCTCATCATTGTCGCTTTGGTCTCAGGAGTCTTACTGGGGGTTGGTTTAGGAATTATCTTTAATGCTGGTGGAACCACTGGTGGTTCAGATATTGTTGCCCGTATCCTCAATAAATACACCAATATCTCAATTGGTAAATTGCTCTTTGGGATTGACTTTTTTATCCTAATGTTGATTTTGATTATCTTTCAGGATCTTCGTCTAGTTACCTATACCCTCTTGTTTGACTTTATCATCGCTCGTGTTATCGACCTTATTGGCGAAGGGGGTTACGCTGGCAAAGGATTTATCATCATTACTCAATATCCTGACCAACTGGCTGATAAGATTAATGGGGAGCTTGGCCGTGGCGTTACCTTTATATCTGGTCAAGGATACTACAGCAAAAAGGATTTAAAAATTATCTACTGTATCGTCGGTCGAAACGAAATCGTCAAAATGAAGGACATGATTCACAAAATCGACCCTCAAGCCTTTATCACCATCACTGAGGCTCATGAAATTCTGGGTGAAGGATTTACTTATGTGAAAGATTAAAAAAGCTGGGAATTCCCAGCTTTTATTTTTCTTCTGTGAGGGTTGAATGATGATAACCATAAGTAAAGTAGATGACTAGACCAACTACAAGAGCAATGCCAAAGGCAATCCAGGTATCTAGACTATATTGAAGCATAAAGGAAACACAGATAAGGATGGAAAGGATTGGCAAAAGTGGCACCAAAGGAGTTTTAAACTCTCCTTTTTGGGGCATACCCTTATCTTTTCTGAGTTTTATTATTCCGTAGGCTAGTAAAATGAGATAAGCTAGCGTACAGATATTTAGGAAGGCTGCAATACTGGCTAGAGGAAATACTCCGGCAGCAAGGGCTGAAACAACTCCTGTTAAGAGGGTCGCATTTTTAGGAACGCGACTGGTCTTGCTTAGTTGTTTGAAACTTTGAGGTAAAAGTCCATCACGTGCTAAGCTATAAATCATCCGAGACAAAGCATAAGTCATGGAAATACATACCGTTATCAGGGTTAGAATGGCTACAAGCGAAACATAATTTGCTGCCCAGCCAATCCCGATACTACGCAAAGAGAAGGCTACTGCATCGTCCACATTGAGCTTACTGTAGTGAACAATCCCTGTCAATACTAATGTTACCAAAGCATAGAGAATGGTGACGATTGTCAGAGAAAGGACAATTCCGCGAGGAATATTTTTTTGCGGACTTTGAATTTCATCAACTGCCATGGAAATAGACTCAAATCCGAGAAATCCAAAGAACATCAAAGATGCACCTGCCATAATCCCAGTGCTTCCTCCATAAATCTGGCCAAAGCCAAAAGGAGCAAAATTCGACCAATTTTCAGGTTTGATGTACCAAATACCAACTAGGATAAATAAGGCTAGAGCAGAGAATTTCAAGATTACTAGAAGCGAATTAAAGCGTAAGGCTGCCTTGGAATTTAATAAAACCAATCCTGTTACCAAGATCAGCACCAAAATAGGTAGAAGGTCGATATAGGTGCCTTGTTCGGGGTTAAAAGTACCATTTAAGGCTTGGGGCATGGAGATACCATAATTACTGAGCAAACCCTTAAAGTAAGCTGCCCAACCAGACGCCACACCTGAAACAGCTGTCATAAATTCCATGATGGTCAACCAGCCAGCAATCCATGCTGGTAATTCTCCTAAAATCGCATAGAGATAGCTATACGCGCCCCCAGTTGCAGGAACACGCGAGGCAAATTCAGCAAAAAAGAGGGCTGATAAAGAAACACATAGGGCAGAAATCACAATGGAAACCACTAGTGATGGACCAGCTAGTGTAGCTGCCGCTGTTCCTGTAATGGTGAAAATCCCCGTCCCTACCATGGCACCGATCCCTAATAGAATCAAATCCCATAATTTCAAATGGCGACGCATTTCCGTTCGCCCCAGACTAACATCCTTGGTTCTAAAAATATTCATACTTCATCTCCACTAAATGTAATTGTTTTATTTTACCATATAAAAGTATTTTTGTGAATATTTATTAGGTTCTTTTTTGAAAAAAAATCTGAACAGGAAGGATTCCTGTTCAGATTTTGCATATTCTTATCCGACTGAACCTTCCATTTCATAGCTAATCAAGCGGTTAAGCTCAACTGCGTATTCCATTGGAAGTTCTTTTGTGAAGGGCTCTACAAATCCCATGACAATCATCTCGGTCGCCTCAGATTCTGACAATCCACGGCTCATGAGGTAATAGAGTTGTTCTTCTGAAATCTTAGATACCTTGGCTTCGTGTTCCAAAGCAACTTGCGAGTTGTGGATTTCATTAAATGGAATGGTATCTGACGCTGATAAGTCATCCATGATAATGGTATCACACTCGATGTGAGAAACAGATTTCTTAGAGTTCTTGTTAAAGGTTACTTGTCCACGGTAGTCCACCTTTCCTCCACCTTTAGCGATGGATTTAGACACGATAGACGAGCTTGTATGTGGAGCGTTGTGAATCATCTTGGCACCCGTATCTTGGTGTTGGCCAGCATTGGCAAAGGCAATAGAGAGCATGGTGCCACGCGCTCC
Organism: Streptococcus oralis; assembly: GCF_023109005.1. Lineage (GTDB taxonomy): Bacteria > Bacillota > Bacilli > Lactobacillales > Streptococcaceae > Streptococcus > Streptococcus oralis_BU. Next base: position 4,370 of record NZ_JALDTU010000006.1, read on the forward strand.
TTCTCCATCAAGGTAAACAGATGGGTATTTCATGGTTGTTTTGGCACCCAAGTTTCCATCAATCCACTCAACAGTCGCATCCTTTTGAGCCTTCGCACGTTTTGTAACCAAGTTATAGACGTTATCAGACCAGTTTTGGATGGTTGTATAGCGCATGTAAGCTCCATCTAAGGCAAAGATTTCTACGATGGCAGCATGCAAGCTGTTACTTGAATAAGTTGGTGCTGTACATCCTTCTACATAATGAACACTTGCTCCCTCATCAACGATAATCAAGGTACGTTCAAACTGACCAGTATTTTCGTTGTTGATACGGAAGTAAGTTTGAAGTGGAATGTCTACCTTGACCCCTTTTGGTACGTATATAAAGGTTCCACCAGACCATACTGCTGAGTTGAGGGCAGCCAACTTGTTATCTGTCGGCGGTACCAACTTCGCAAAGTATTGTTTAAACAAGTCTGGGTATTCCTTGAGGGCAGAATCCGTATCTGTAAATATAATTCCTAACTTCTCAAACTCTTCCTTCATGTTGTGGTATACCACTTCTGACTCATACTGGGCAGAAGCTCCGGCCAGATAGGCACGTTCAGCTTCTGGAATACCGATACGTTCAAAGGTTTCTTTGATCTTTTCAGGTACATCATCCCAAGAACGGGCAGGTTTATCAGATGGTTTTTGGTAATAGATCAAGTCATCAAAGTCAATCTCTGACAAGTCCGCTCCCCAAGTTTGCATGGGCATTTTCTTGAAGGTTTCATAAGACTTCAAACGGAATTCCAACATCCACTCTGGCTCACCCTTGGCAGCAGATAATTCACGAATAACACCTTCGTTGAGTCCTTTTCCTGTCGATAGGACAGGCTCTACATCATCATGGAAACCAAATTTATATTCACCAAGATCAATTGGTTTTGGTTCTACTCTTTCTTCAGCCATAATATCCTTTCTTTCATTCTTCATTTTTAATGATTTATAAGACAAAAGAAACTTGCCTTACTGTTTTTCTTGATTTTCAATTGTTTTCTTAAGTGCATTCCAAGCTAGAGTTGCACACTTAATCCGTTGCGGGAATTTGGCAACACCTGATAAGAATGCCGCGTCTCCAAGTTGGTCTTGACGCTCATCTTTTTGCCCTTGAACCATTTCAGAAAAGATGGTTGCAAGTTCTAGAATTTCTTGTTTGGTCTTGCCCAAAACAGCATCTGTCATCATGCTTGCAGAGGCAGTTGAGATGGTACAACCAGAGTTTAGAAAAGCGATATCTTCCAAGCGATCTTCCTCGTTAAACTTGACAGAGAGGTTGATGACATCACCACAGGTAGGATTGTTGAGACTGATTTGTTCAGCATCTTCTAACTTCCCTTGATGGTGAGGATTTTTCGAATGGTCCGCTACCACTGCCATATAGAGGCTATCAAGTTTAGAAAGTGCCATTGAAAAACTCCTTTGTCTTTTGTAAGGCATCGACTAGCTTGTCGCAATCTGCCTTGGTATTGTAGATATAAAAACTTGCGCGAGCTGTTGCTGGGACATCCAAATACTGAAGCAAGGGTTGTGCACAGTGGTGACCAGCACGAACAGCTACTCCTTCATAATCCAGAGCCGTCGCAAGATCGTGAGGATGAAGATCCCCTAAGTTAAAAGCAATGACACCTGAACGTTGAGCCAAGTTCTGTGAACCGTAAATGGTCAAACCTTCAATGGCCTGTAGTTTTGGAAAGACGTAGGCTATCAATTCTTGTTCATGAGCTTCAATCGCATCCATACCAATCTTTTCTAGATAATCCACGGCAGCAGCAAGTCCGATTGCACCCGCCATATTTGGCGTTCCAGCCTCAAATTTCCAAGGCAATTCCTTCCAACTAGCAGATTGCTCGTAGACGAAATCAATCATCTCTCCACCAAACTCAACTGGTGACATTTGTTCTAAATACTTCTCTTTTCCGTACAGAACACCGATACCAGTCGGACCAGCCATCTTGTGACCCGAAAAGGCAAAGAAGTCCACATCCAAGTCCTGGACATCAATCTTCATATGAGGCGTAGATTGAGCACCATCCACCACCATGATAGCTCCAACTTGGTGGGCTAATTGAGTGATTTCCTTGATCGGATTGACCACACCAAGAACATTGGAAGCATGAGCTAGGGAAACAAATTTAACCTTATCAGTCAATTTAGCTCGCAAGTCATCCATATCCAAGGCACCGTCCTTGAGATAAACATAGACAAGCTCTGCTCCAGTCTTACGGCAGGCTTCCTGCCAAGGAATAATATTAGAATGGTGTTCCATGATAGAAATCAAGACCTGGTCTCCCTCAGTCAAAATTTCCTCAGCAAAGCGTGCCACCCAGTTAAGACTGGTTGTCGTTCCTCTGGTAAAGAGAACTTCCTTTGTAGAGCCTGCATTGATAAACTTACGAATGGTTTCACGAGCAGCTTCATAAGAAGCTGTTGCTCGCTCAGCCAAGGTATGAACACCACGGTGAACGTTGGCATTGTCTTTCTCATAGTAGCGGTTAATCGTTTCAAGAACTGCTAGTGGTTTTTGTGTCGTCGCAGCATTGTCCAGATAGACCAGAGGTTCATCATTGACAATCTGGTCTAAAATTGGAAAATCCTTGCGAATCGCTTCTACATCTAACATAGGCTTCCCCTTAGCGTTTTGACAATTTTTCTTCGATGGTTGCAATCATTTCATCACGAACTTCCTTAACTGGAATCTCAACGATAACAGATCCAAGGAATCCACGGACAACCAAGCGTTCTGCTGTTGCCTTATCCAAACCACGGCTCATGAGATAGTACATGTCTTCTGGATCCACCTGACCGATAGAGGCCGCGTGTCCTGCAGTAACGTCATTTTCGTCAATCAAAAGAATTGGGTTAGCATCTGAACGAGCCTGGTCTGAAAGCATGAGAACACGGCTTTCTTGTTGCGCATCCGCTCCCTTAGCGCCCTTGATGATGTGACCGATACCATTGAAGGTCAAAGTTGCTTTTTCAAGGATAACCCCATGTTGGAGGATATTTCCGATAGAATTGCATCCGTAGTTAGTCACTCGCGTATCAATCCCTTGTACCTGACGACCACTTGAAAGAGCTACGGCTTTAAGGTCAGCATGGCTACCATTCCCAATCAAGTCGCTATCAAAGTCCGCAACGACATTTCCTTCGTTCATGACACCGATTGCCCAGTCAATGCTTGCATCGTTGCCTAGTTTACCACGACGGCTAATGTAGGCAGTGACATTTTCACCTAGACGGTCAATGGCAGCAAACTTCACTTGCGCACCAGAACGAGCAATCACTTCAACTGTGATATTGGCAGTTGCTTTTGCACTGCCTCCACCTCGTGACTCTAGACGTTCAAGATAGCTTATTTTAGAGTTTTTACCAACAATGATAAGTATATGCTTGTTAAATGGCACATCGCTATCGCTGTCTTGGTAGAAAATTCCTTCGATTGGTTCAGAAATCTCAACATTATCAGGAATGTAGAGAACAGCACCACTGTTAAAGTAAGCTGTATGGTAGGCTGCCAACTTGTCATCATCATACTTAACAGATGACATGAAGAATTCCTCGATAAGCTCTGGAATTTCTTCTAAAGCTGAATGGAAGTCTGTAAAGATAACACCCTGTTCAGCCAATTCAACTGGTGTTTGTTCAAAAACAGTTTGCGTTCCAACTTGTACCAATTTCAAGTGATTATCTAGTGCAGTGAAATCTGGAACATTTGCTGAAGGCTCACTTTCTATGATGATTCCATCCCCCAGATTCCAACGGTGAAATTTGACACGCTCAATGACTGGTAATTCCAAACTTTCAATCTTATCAAAAGCTTTTTGACGGAGGTCTGACAACCAGCTTGGTTCAGCGTGCGTTTCTGAAAAAAGTTTAATAGTTTCTTTAGTCATTTACTTCTCCTAAAAGATACGAGGAAATTACAATTCTTCCTTGTAGTCGTAGCCAAGTTCTTCAGCTAGTTTTGCGTATCCTTCACGTTCTAGACGCGCAGCCAATTCTGGACCACCAGAAAGGACAACACGACCTTCCATCATCACGTGTACCACGTCTGGTGTGATGTAGTTCAAAAGACGTTGGTAGTGAGTGATAATCATAGCACCAAAACCTTCACCACGCATAGCATTCACACCTTTCGATACGACTTTAAGGGCATCAATATCAAGACCTGAGTCAATCTCATCCAAAAGGGCAAATGTAGGTTCCAACATCAAGAGTTGAAGAATTTCATTACGTTTTTTCTCACCACCAGAGAAACCTTCGTTGAGGTAACGCTCTGCCATTTCTTCTTTCATGTTGAGCAATTCCATCTTCTCGTCTAGTTTAGCGATGAACTCACGAATTGAAATCTTTTCATCGTCTTCTTTACCAGCATTCATAGCTGCACGAAGAAACTCAGCGTTAGTAATTCCTGGAATTTCAGATGGGTATTGCATAGCAAGGAAAAGTCCCATACGCGCGCGTTCGTCCACTTCCAACTCAAGGATATTTACACCATCAAACAAGACTTCACCTTTGGTAACCTCATAGTTAGGATTTCCCATGATAGCGGCTGAAAGAGTCGATTTACCAGTACCATTTGGTCCCATGATAGCTGCGATTTCTCCTGTTTTCAGAGTCAGATTGACTCCTTTCAAAATTTCTTTTCCTTCAATCTCAACGTGAAGATCTTTGATCTCTAATACTGACATGATAATTCCTTTCTTTTTCTGGCCTACTTCCTTTATCATTAGAGAAATCACTTACATTTCTCTAAAAAACACAAGAAAAGGTCCATAAATATACTCTACTAGTATAACAAAAAAAAGCCTAAAAGGCTTTGATTTTGTCTAGAAGCTGGGAGCTAGTCCTTGCGGTTTAGGTGCTGATCAATAGCATCTACTATTTTCCCCATCACGTAACTTAACCTAAAATTTCGAAAGAGTAGAATGGCCCAAAAGGCTGCCATAATATAGCGACCAGTCATCCAGGCTTCATTGAAAAAATAAGTCTCAGCAGCTGTAAATAACGCTATCATAATAAATTGTTGTCTATTCATAAACTTATTGTATCATGAAATCTTTCTTTAGTCTTCCTCTACCTTCACTTTATCAGCCAAAAATTCAAATCCTTCTGGAATCAGACTGTCTTCTGCTTCTTTTTCAACTTGAGAAGATTTAGCTTTAGCTGAAAAGGCCGCTCGAACCTCTTTCCATTCCTCTAAGGAAATCGCCAAGATTTCAGGTGAAAAACCTGCTGCCTGACTGAGGATGTTCCCAAACATGGTATTGAGATTGTCCCGTTTCATGGTTTGCCCTGCATTGAAATTAGACTCAAAGGCTAAAATAGCATGGTGTTCGTTTGCCGCAACTGGTTGAGAACCAACGAGCAGAGCCTTATCCGGACCAGCTAAGCTTTCAATCACTTCTCCCCATGAATTTTGGAGGCGAATCAAGTTTTGCCGTGCCAAATCAGGATTTTCGACAGCTTCTTGCAGGATAGTCTGAACTTTGTTGCGATCCACTCGATAGACTGTCTTGGAAGTAGCTGGAAGGCTAGAAACTGGCGCCACTTGTTTAGGCACCGTTCCAACATTAGCAAGTTCTTGCTTGAGACGAACTACTTCCTGTCTCAGTGCAGAAATTTCACTTTCGACAGCTCCTGAAAGCACTGGTTCAGGCTTAATTTCAGCTAAACGAATGGTCATCATCTCAGCATAAATCTTAGGTTGTAGACTAGCTTTCATATCTGCCAAGCTCACAGTCGCTATTCGAATCATTTCAAAGAGACTTTCCTGAGACAGAGCTAGATTGTCCATAAAAACTGGACTGTGATGAGTATTTTCGCCACCCGTCTGGACGACCAGTAAATCACGCAAATACTGCAAGAGATCCGTCACAAAACGAGTCATGCTCTTGCCATTCTCAAATAAAAGATTCAGAGAATCAAGCGCTTTTGGAACATCCTGCTGAGACAAGGCAGCTACATAATCATCTAGTGCTGATAGACTAATGGTGCCTGTAATCTCCTCAGAGATAGCAGTCGTGAGCTCATTTCCCTGTGTTAAACTCAAAGCTTGATCCAGAATGGACAAGGCATCCCGCATTCCACCTTCAGCTCGTCTGGCAATGATTTCCACAGCCTCCGGTTCAGAACTGATATTTTCTTTTTCTAGAATATGATAAATATGCTCCTTGATATCTTGAGTTTTAATCGATTTGAACTCAAAACGTTGAACACGCGATAAAATGGTTGCAGGAATCTTATGCAATTCAGTGGTCGCCAAGATAAAGACAACATTCTGAGTTGGCTCCTCAAGCGTCTTCAAAAGCGCATTGAAGGCTCCCGTAGACAGCATATGGACCTCGTCAATAATATAGACCTTGTAACGTGCTAAGCTAGGTGCATAGGTAGATTTGTCACGAATTTCACGGATTTCATCGACACCGTTATTCGAAGCTGCATCCATTTCAATAACATCTTCTAGGCTACCTTCTGTCACTGCCTGACAGATATAGCAGTGATTACATGGTTCTCCATCCACTTGATTTGGGCAGTTCATGGCCTTAGCAAAAATCTTGGCTACGCTAGTTTTCCCAGTTCCACGAGGGCCTGAGAAGAGATAGGCATGACTAATCTTTTCCTGCTCGACCGCTTGTTTTAGGGTTTTAGCCACAACCTCTTGACCTACCAGTTGTGAAAAAGTTTGGCTTCTATATTTTCGATAAAGTGCTTGATACATTAGGCTTTCTCCTCAAACATCGTAAAGTCCCATTCTGTCTTCTCAAGCAAAATAGCGACAAATTGTTCCAAGTAATCACGGTCAATGGCATTGTAATCATCAATAAGTGAAGAATCCAGGTCTAAGACACCCAGCAATCGACCATTCTTAAGCATGGGAACTACGATTTCACTCTTGGCCATACTATCACAAGAAATGTAGTTTGGATAGGTGCTCACATCGCCAACTAAAACAGTCTCTTGAAACTCAGCAGCTTCTCCACATACGCCTTTTCCAAGCGGAATGCGAATACAAGAAACACCACCCTGAAAAGGACCTAAAACCAACTCGCTACCATCAAACAGATAAAAACCTGCAAATACAGTATTCGGAAAGCGAGATTTTAGGAGGGCACTAGCATTCGAAAGATTGGCAAGAACATTGCTCTCACCTTCAAGTAAATAAGAGAGTTCCTCATTTAACAATTGATATTGTGATTGTTTTTCTGAATCTAACATAGAACTATTATATCAAAAATGGGAAAGAGACAAAAGAAAAATCCCTTGTTTTAAACAAAGGATTTTGCGATTATCAATTTGATTAAAGTTCGATATCACCGAACAAGTCAGCCATTGAGAATCCTGTTTGTGTTTCTGGAAGTTCGAAATCACGTTTTTCTTGACGTTTTGGACGACGTGGACGAGCAGCACGTTTTTCTTCTTTTTGTCCTTCTTCTTGAGCTGGACGTTCTTCAAGAGCTTTGATAGAAAGTGATACACGTTCTGCGTCAGCGTTAACATCAAGGACTTTAACAGTAACTTCTTGACCAACAGTAAGAGCTTCTTTTGGATTTTCGATACGTTTGTGTGAAATTTGTGATACGTGAACAAGTCCATCGATACCTGGCAATACTTCAACAAATGCACCGAAGTCAGTCAAACGTTTAACTGTTCCTTCTACTACATCACCTTTAGCCAATTTTTGCTCAACGCCATCCCATGGTCCAGGTGTTGTTGCTTTAAGTGAAAGGGATACGCGTCCTTCTTCTTCATTAAGATCAAGGACTTTAACTTCGATTTCTTCACCAACAGTTACAACTGATTTAGGTGACACGTTACGTTCGTGTGACAATTCAGTCAAGTGAACCAATCCGTCAACACCACCGAGATCGATGAAAGCACCGAAGCTAGTGATACGAGCAACTTTACCAGTTACTACATCACCAACAGCTAATTTACTGAATACTTCAGCACGAGCTGCTGCAGTAGCTGCTTCAACAACTTCACGACGTGAAAGGATGAAGCGGTTTTCTTTAGGATCAACTTCTTTGATTTTAGCATCAAATTCTTGACCTACGAAACGCTCAGTGTTACGTACAAAACGAGTATCCAACATTGAAGCTGGGATGAATCCGCGAACACCTTCAAATTCTACTGAAAGTCCACCTTTAACGGCACGAGTTCCTTTAACAGTAACAACTTCTTCTTCGCGTCCTACAAGTTTGTCCCATGCTTTGCGAGCTTCAAGGCGTTTTTTAGATACAAGGTATGTAACTGTATCAGTATCTTTACCAACTACTTGACGAAGTACAAGAACATCTAATACTTCTCCTACTTTCACAAAGTCATTGATATCTGCATCGCGATCGTTTGTCAATTCGCGAAGAGTCAAGACACCTTCAACACCAGTCCCAGAGATTGCAACGTTAGCTTGAGTCGCATCAACTGTCAATACTTCAGCACTAACAACATCACCAGGCTCAACTTGGCTAACGCTATTTAGCAAATCTTCAAATTCGTTCATCTAAAAAATCCTCCAACAATCAAGTCTTTCCAAACTTGACATACTTATAATTTTTTTCCTAAGCACCCGCAAAGACATGTTCACATCGTTCACGCCTTTCAATTATAAAAATAAAATACCCTAAGATATTTTTCTTTTTATCTTGAATTTATTACCTAAGAACTGGGGTAGCTGGATTCGAACCAACGCATGAGGGAGTCAAAGTCCCTTGCCTTACCGCTTGGCTATACCCCAATGATGAATGGAGAGAGAGGGATTCGAACCCCCGAACCCGAAGGAGCGGATTTACAGTCCGCCGCGTTTAGCCTCTTCGCTATCTCTCCAATGTTTAACGAGAACTATTATATCATGAAATTTTCAATAAAACAAGTATTATTTTGTCAAATTATAGTTTTCAATCAAAATTTCCACAGCTTTTTCAAGTTTTTTATAAAAACTATCGACATTTCCATTCTTTATGATGGCAAATTGGTTATCTAATTCGGCAATTTCCCCAATGACCTTTTTCCCAATTGTCAAAATGTATCCTTCATAGCTGTCTTTTCCAACAGTCACTTTTGCATCGGTTAATTGGATTTCAATTTTCTTATCTTTTTTACTCATACTGTACCTCTTTTCACTTTTTCTATTGTACAAGAAAATACTCAAACTAGCAAGAAAAAACTCCATTTCAGCCATTACAACTGCTATGGAGTTCTTCTTTACTTCGTGTCTTTTAGTCCACTTTGACAATCCATCCCTCTGGTGCTTCCACATCACCAAATTGGATACCAGTCAATTCATCGTAGAGTTTACGTGTAACAGGACCTACTTCTGTTTCACTATAGAAAACATGGAAATCATCGCCATGTTGAATCCCACCAATTGGAGAAATAACTGCTGCTGTACCACAAGCTCCTGCCTCTACAAAACGATCCAAATTATCGATTGGGACATCGCCTTCAATCGGCGTCAAGCCCAAGCGGTGCTCTGCCAAATAAAGCAAAGAGTACTTGGTAATAGATGGCAAGATGGATGGACTCAATGGTGTAACAAATTCATTGTCTGCCGTGATTCCAAAGAAGTTGGCTGATCCGACTTCCTCAATCTTTGTATGCGTAGATGGGTCTAGGTAGATAACATCTGAAAATTGGCGTGACTTGGCCATTTTACCTGGGAGGAGACTAGCAGCGTAGTTCCCACCTACCTTGGCCGCACCCGTACCATTTGGAGCTGCACGGTCGTATTCATCCTGAATCAAGAAGTTAGTTGGGACTAAACCACCTTTAAAATAGTTACCAACCGGCATGGCAAAGATGGTGAAAATATACTCCTCTGCAGGTTTTACCCCGATGATGTCTCCAACACCAATCAAAAGCGGACGGAGATAGAGGGTTCCACCCGTTCCGTATGGTGGTACATAATCTTCATTGGCACGAACAACCGCTTTACAGGCTTCTACAAACATTTCTGTCGGAACTTGTGGCATCAAGAGACGGTCGCAAGTACGTTGCAGACGCTTGGCATTTTCATCAGGACGAAAAAGTTGAACACTACCATCCTTCGTACGATAGGCTTTCAAGCCCTCAAATGCTTGCTGCCCATAGTGGAGACTTGGAGAAGACTCTGAAATATGCAAGGTCGCATCCTCTGTCAATTCTCCTTGATCCCATTGACCATTTTTGTAGTGAGCGATATAACGGTAAGGTAATTTCATATAAGCAAAGCCAAGGTTTTCCCAATCAATTGCAACTGTCATGTGTTTCTCCTTTATACTATTCAAACTATGTGTTCTATTCTACACTTTTCTAGTAAAATTTCAAGTATTATTTGTAATTTTCTGAAAATTTTCTCGACAACAAGAAATCAGCCCTCTGGACTGATTCTTTTTATGGATTTTCTTTACTTTCTTTAAAGACTTCTTTGAGGTAAGCATCGAAAACTTCTTCATCTGAAATGGTGTCTGATATAAAGCTTCCATTGCTAGTGCGTTCTGACAAGTTCAAATCTTGCAATCGGCTTTCATAGATTGTTCCCTTGTTAGATTGGACAAGCAGCATTTGGTCGTTTTCTTCCACTTCTGTACTGAAGAGATCACCGATGAAGCCTTGTTCTGCAACTGCTCCTGCTAAGAAGACACGATGCGGTTTGTTTTTTAACTCACGCAAGACTTGTAGACCTCGTTTGGCACGGCTGGTTGCTGGGATTTCGTCAATAGAAACACGTTTTAAACTACCACGTTGGGTCAAGAGGTAGAAGGATGAGGTGTTACAGATAAAGGCAGCCTGAAGCGCATCATCTGCTTTCAGGTTCATAGCCTTGACACCCGCGGCCTTGGCACCGACAACAGGAACCTCTTCGATATTGAAACGAAGGGCATAACCGTTTTGACTAATCAAGAGAACATCATCCAGTTTGATCGGAGCCACGGCTACAATCTGGTCTGTCTCGTCTTTGAGCTTAGCATACTTGACAGACTTAGACTTGTAGGTCCGCCATGGAGAGAACTCTTTGCGTTCAACACGTTTGATTTGACCAAGACGAGTTGCAGCAAAGTAGGTTGTCGCATCATCAAACTGATCCACGACTTCTGCATAAAGAATTTCTTCGTTAGTCTCAAAGTTTGTAATGGTCTGGCTCAAGTGCTCTCCGATGTCCTTCCAGCGAATATCTGCCAACTCATGGATTGGTCGATAAATGACATTTCCAAGAGTTGTGAACATCAAGAGGTGTTGCGTTGTCTTGACAGATTGTACAAAGATCAGACGATCATCATCACGTTTGCCAATTTCTTCCAGAGTGGAAGCTGCAAAGGAACGAGGACTGGTACGTTTGATGTAACCTGCCTTTGTTACACTAACGTAAGTGTCTTCTTCAGCGATAAGACTAGCTGTGTCAATCTCGATTACTTTCGCAGTATCTTCTAAAGTACTCAAACGTGGTGTCGCAAATTTCTTCTTGACCTCACGAAGCTCTTTCTTCATGAGATTATACATGGTGCGTTCATCGCCAATGATAGCCGCAAGCATGGCAATCTTTTCACGAAGTTCTGCTTCTTCTTCCTGCAAGACAACAACATCCGTATTGGTCAAACGGTAAAGTTGCAAGGTAACGATAGCCTCAGCCTGCTCCTCTGTGAATTCATAGCTGACCTTGAGATTTTCCTTGGCATCAGCCTTATTCTCAGAAGCACGGATAAGGGCAATGACTTCGTCCAAAATCGAAATCACGCGAATCAAACCTTCGACGATATGGAGACGTTTCTCAGCCTTTTCCTTGTCAAAGCGTGAACGCGCCAAAATCACTTCACGACGGTGGGCAATATAGCTAGACAAGATTGGCACAATTCCGACCTGACGAGGCGTGAAATTGTCAATCGCCACCATGTTAAAGTTGTAGTTGATTTGTAGGTCGGTGTATTTGAAGAGATAGTTGAGGACAAGCTCAGTATTAGCGTCTTTCTTGAGTTCGATAGCGATACGAAGACCGTCACGGTCAGATTCGTCCCGAACCTCAGCAATACCTGCCACCTTGTTATTGACACGGACATCATCAATTTTCTTGACTAGATTAGCCTTGTTGATTTCATAAGGAATCTCAGTAATAACGATTTGCTCCTTGCCACCTTTTAACTTTTCAATCTCAGTTTTAGAACGAACGACCACGCGCCCTTTCCCAGTTTCATAAGCCTTTTGGATCTCGTCACGCCCCTGGATGATAGCTCCTGTAGGGAAGTCTGGTCCAGGCAAGAATTCCATGAGTTTGTCCACCTTGGCTGTTGGGTGGTCAATCATGTAAACAGTCGCATCAATGACTTCAGCCAAATTATGCGGAGGAATATCTGTGGCATAACCAGCCGAAATACCAGTCGAACCATTGACCAAGAGGTTTGGAAATGCTGCTGGCAAAACCGTCGGCTCTTTCTCCGTATCGTCAAAGTTCCAGGCAAAAGGAACTGTCTTTTTCTCGATATCCTGAAGAAGATAACCAGCAATCTCAGACAAACGAGCCTCGGTATAACGCATCGCCGCAGGCGGATCTCCGTCCATAGAACCGTTGTTACCGTGCATTTCAACCAAAATCTCACGATTTTTCCAGTCCTGAGACATACGGACCATGGCATCATAGATGGAACTGTCACCGTGGGGGTGAAAATTCCCCATGATGTTCCCGACAGACTTGGCAGACTTACGGTAGCTCTTGTCAAAGGTATTGCCATCTTTATTCATAGAATAAAGAATACGTCGCTGAACCGGCTTCAATCCATCACGAATGTCTGGCAAAGCCCGGTCTTGAATAATGTACTTGGAGTAGCGACCAAAGCGCTCTCCCATGATGTCCTCAAGGGACATGTTTTGAATGTTACTCATATAAGATACAGAGCCCATAAAATACAAAGTGAAAATAGGAAATTCTTAAAATGAGCGATGCTCGCAAGAGAATTTATCTTTTTTTCACAGTATTTAGGGCGTGTTCAACTCCTTTCAAAGAATGTAGAGTATGTGTAATGATAAAAGGATGTAGAAAGGATTAGTCCCGTGTTCAGTTACGATAAGTAACCAAAACGACCCTTTCTGTAGTTTAAAATACGTTGCTTAATTATTTAGCGATTAGGAAGTTTCTCCTCAGCATATCTCATCATCTTCTCAGCCACTTCCTTATCGTAGGCAAAGCCCATCTTTTGAGCAAGGATTTGAGCTTCTCTGTGGAAAAGTTGCGTCGTAGCAAACAATGACTGAGTGACTTTGTCACTACATGAGAAATCAAGCAGATTCGAGAATTCCTTCTCTTTCTCAGCAGACAAATAGTTAAAGAGATACTTGTAGTTCTTGCCGATGTCGACAGTCCCCCTATCACTTGCTACCTGCCAGGCTAAGACCTTCAAGAGTTCTTGTTGACAAATACCGTAGAGATGGTCGATCGCATAGATGAGCTGATTACGACAAATCCCTTTAACCACGTAGGCTGATACCCACCAAAATTCATTGCAGGCTTTTTCAAAATCAATCGGGCTAGCTGGATCCGTCCAGTAACGTTGAGGACTTGTAGTATAGGACTCAAACAAGCCTTTCTCATCTTTCAAAACTGTATAATCAGCTTCGCTATCCACCCACTCTTGAATGTGGTCTTTGGGGCAGAGGGTCAAATCAATCCGATTGCCATCTTCAAAAAGCATGAGATAGAGACGACGGTGTCCAAGTACATTATACTGTTCAATCAGGCGGTTGCCAAACTGCTCTAACCAAGAAAGGTCACTCGTCAGATTATCTAAATCGTCCACGACATAGACCACATCATAGTCTTGAAACTCATCTTTTGGTGCTTTTGTATCAGTTCGCGAACCAGACATGGCGACAGCCTCGACTTGTAAAGTTTCGGCAGTCTGTAAAATTAATCTCAGCATTTCGGGTTCAGTTCTCATAGGGATACCTTCTAATTTTTATTTATATTAGTTTTGAAAAGAGCAGGACTATAAAATAACAGAAATGGTCAATCAGATTTTTTATCGAATTGTTTTACATATTACTCTTCTTTCTTTTCCAATTTAATCTGTTAGAATCAGTTAATATCAAGATTGTACTGTCAGTCTTCCTTAGACAGATAGTCTAAAAGATATTGTTTAGCCTTTTCAAACATTGACGAATCTTTCCCTTGTAATCGCAGAGTCCCTGTAGAAGTGAAGTGAGTTAATGCTTGGCCTAAAAATGTCCATTGTTCACCATCTTGCACATGCTTACTACATGTAGTTATTTTATTGTTTTTCTTGAGATTTTCAATGAGACTATCTACCGCTATCTTAGATAATTCTCTAATAGAAAAATTACCACCATTCGACTCCACAGTACAAGATTCATTCTCGCTAATCTGCCAATTTCTATGTTTTCTATCACTATCAGCAAAAAACTTTCTGTGATTTTCTTCACTATATCCATTCTTATAAAAATCAGCATAGTCCGTTTGTGAGTTTTCTAAATTAAAACCAAAATCAACGTTTGGAATAAAATAGTGTGCGAACTCATCGTGTGATGATAGTGATACATAAAATATTTCAGTTCCAATAGGATATTTGTCAGCTGGATCTTTAAAGACAGCTTTTACTTCATAATAGACTGATTCTTCACTTTGCAATAACTGGTGCATTTCTTCTTCGATTTCTGCTTGCGCTTTATTTGCTCTAGAAAATTGTGTAAAAAGATTTTTAGCCTGAGAATCGATAGAAATTTTAGACCACTTTTCTTGGGTATCCTGATGTTGAGCATTTAAAATTTTATATCCAACTACATATTTATGGAATCTTCTCGCAAAAATATGTCCTCTGTGAAAGTACCAATCTTCACTATCCCCTTTTGGAATATTTCCTTTCGGAAAACCCTCTGGAGTTTTATTTAATTTGCCTAAATCTTCACTCTCACTGCTCTTGAATGTAGACCTTAAAATCGTTTCCCATCCTCTTCTAAAAGAAGTAGTTCCCTTTGTTTTTTTATTATCGGAGCCGATTAGCTTAAAATATCCATCATTTTCCCATGAAATTTCAATTAAATTATTTGTGCTGAATTGAAATTCGGGATAGAAAAATTTAATTTTATCAACTCTATTACTAAGGTCTAAAAAACCAAGTAATTCTTCTTGATTTTCTAATCCAAGTCTTTGTAATATTCTTTGTTCAGCATGCATAACATCCTCCTTGCAAAAAAGTATTTACGATAAACTTTTAATTCGCCTCCGTCGCTTCTTCTCTCGCCTTCTTAGCTGGCTTGCTTTTTTTATAGCGACTACGAATAGCGTTGAGATGGTCACGGAGATCGGCATACTGCTTTTTATCTGGATAAGCATAGGCGTTGATTGCAGTAAAGTCCACAAGGAAGTCATAGATTTCTTGTAGTTTCGCACGAACTTCCTTGTTTTGACTAGGTGCCTTGCCTTTTTGCTCAGCCAAACGCTCCTTATAGGCTTTTTCAAACTGAGCCTGCGCCTTTGTCAAGGTTTCTACATGAGTTGTCAAATGCAGGGTTGCAAGGGCAGTTTGGTAGTCAGTATCTTTTAGCTCCTTGAGCAAATGGTTAATAGCTTCTGTCTCTTTTTCGTAGCTCATACTCGTTAGCCCAGCATAATTTTTGAAAAGTTTGCTGAGTTTGTCGTAAGCTTCCTTGCTACTTGCCTCCTTCACACGAGAGAAGGCCTTGACCAAACCTGTCAAAGTAGAAAGCGCATCATCACGCTCACGATCAGACGTTTCCAGACTAGCCACCGTTTGACTGGCCTTGGAACGGTGCAAACCAGCTTGCAAAGTCTCAAGAAGTTTCTCCATATCCCCAAGCTTTGTTGCATAAACCTGCTCAGACTTATTGGCTTTTGTAAAAGCCCCCAACAGACTCCTCTTTCAATGATATGTTTTTAAGTTTTTGCTCTAAAATAATCCAGAACATATCTAAACATTCGTATTTTACTCTAATAACTTAAAACACACATGTGTGTTTTGGGCTATTTTCCCCTAGACAAAATATTCTTCAAGTGGGATTTTTTGTAAAGGGGTTAAATATTAGGATATATAAAATATTTTTAATCTAAAGGTTCAATAAAGTAACGCTTCATGTTTGATAGATGACTATAAGTAATAAAGCCATCTAAATCATAAGACAAGCCTTTTTTAATTGAATTTTCTATTAATTCAATAATTTTATCATCTTCATCAGATAACGATTGAGCTCTGCTCGGAATTAAATTTCTTGTATTAGCCTGACCTGAAGTCGTAAATTCAAATACAGTATAAATTTTATTACCTTTAAAAGTTCCTTCAATAACTAGAAGACTTTTCCCTTCATAGAAAAAATCATTCACCAGTTGTGCTGGTCCGCCAACACAATCAAGGGTATAGAAATTTTTGAAACCTTTCATCTTTCTATTAGAAAGTTTACTCCCAACTTTGATATCCCCTATTTCGGCTTTATTCCTCACAATCCATTTATCTGAAGTTCCATCGGAAAACAAATCTTCAAAAATAGCTTTACTTTGTAAATAGTGCTCTCTAAAAGATAATCTTTCAAAACACATTTTCATATTTTGATAATCAGATTTTTGATACAAGGCATCATACTTATCTCGGACTTTTAGCATATCCATTTCAGATAATTCATCTATAATATTTATGTTATGTTCAATTAATCTAATCCATGTTAAAGCTTTGTCGATTTCGTATTCAAGCGTCTTTTTCGATAACTTATTGACATACCAAAAATTGACATCCTTCAATACTAAATCTTTATACTGAGATTTTAATTCATAACACTCAACAGAATGACCTTCTAACTCGACAGCTTCAAAATACCAATCAAAATCTGAAATATCCGGACTCTGCACTTGTTTAATCACCTCTAAAAGTTCCTGATGTTGCTTGCTACTTTGTTCTGACAAACTAGCGATTTCACCCCTAGTATCTTCATGCAATTTTTTATGTAGCGCAACATCAGATTTTGAGAGTGTTGAAAGATCAAGTATCGTATCAGACAAACATTTTTCAAATTCATCCATCAATTCAAAAAACAAATCAGGATTAAAGTCTTGGCTACTAATCATTGTTTTGAGGTGATTTTTAAATTCTTCATAATCTTTATATTTACTATTCAAGTTATACCGAATTTTTATAAGCTCTTCAGAAACTTGATTTTCCTTCCAGAATTTGGCTATACCCTCATAACTAGGATTTTCGCCATGTCTTTCCAATATATATTTTTCAAAATCGTTTACTGCATTTTGAATTTTTTGGGTTTCAAGTTTTTCATCTATTCCCAGCCCCTCTAAAAGCTTGTCCAAATCCATTCCAGTAAAATCAAAGAAAAAAGATATTAATTTTTGTTTATCCATACATTCTTCCCCCTAAAACACCATCTCCCCACTCTCCTCAAGCGTAAACTTAACATTATCCTCAATCCACTTGCGGCGTGGTTCGACCTTGTCTCCCATGAGGACATTTACTCGGCGTTCTGCGCGGGCCAGGTCTTCAATCGTGACACGGATGAGGGTACGAGTTTCTGGGTTCATGGTTGTTTCCCAGAGCTGGTCCGCATTCATCTCACCAAGTCCCTTGTAGCGTTGGAGGGTTGCGCCTTTACCGAACTGCTTACGAAGTTCTTCTAACTCTCCGTCTGTCCAAGCATAGGCCACTTCTTCTTTCTTGCCTTTCCCTTTGGACATCTTGTAAAGAGGCGGAAGGGCGATATAGACATGTCCTGCCTCGACTAGTGGACGCATGTAGCGGTAGAAAAAGGTTAAAAGAAGAGTTTGAATGTGGGCACCATCGGTATCCGCATCGGTCATGATAATAATCTTGCCATAGTTGGCATCCTCAATGGAGAAGTCTGCTCCCACACCCGCACCGATGGTATAAATCATGGTATTGATTTCTTCATTTTTAAGAATATCCGCCATCTTAGCCTTGGCTGTATTGATAACCTTACCTCGAAGAGGTAAGATAGCCTGAAACTTACGGTCACGACCTTGTTTAGCAGAACCGCCGGCAGAATCACCCTCGACCAGGTAGAGTTCATTCTTTGCTGGATTTTTAGACTGGGCTGGGGTCAATTTTCCAGACAGCAAGCCTTTGTCTTTTTTATTTTTCTTGCCATTTCGGCTCTCATCACGTGCCTTACGGGCCGCTTCACGAGCATCACGAGCCTTGATAGCCTTTCTGATGAGATTTGAAGCTAGTTCTCCATTCTCCATTAGGAAGAAGGTCAACTTATCAGATACTATGCCATCCACAACAGGACGAGCCAGTGGACTTCCAAGCTTGTCCTTGGTCTGGCCTTCAAACTGGAGGTGCTCTTCAGGAACCAGAATAGAAAGAACGGCAGCTAGTCCCTCACGATAATCTGAACCTTCTAGGTTTTTATCTTTTTCCTTGAGGAGCCCAGTCTTACGCGCGTAGTCATTCATGACCTTAGTAATGGCTGACTTGAGTCCTGTCTCATGCGTTCCACCATCCTTGGTGCGAACGTTATTGACAAAGGATAGAATGTTATCTGAAAATCCATCATTGTACTGGAGGGCAACTTCCACTTGGAAGCCATTGTCTTCGCCTTCAAAGTATAGGACTGGCGTCAAGGTTTCCTTGTCTTCATTGAGGTAAGAAACAAAGTCCTGGACTCCATTTTCATAATGGTATTCAATCGCTTCATCTGTTCGTTTGTCTGTCAGAGACAAGGTCACATTTTTTAAGAGAAAGGCTGACTCATTGAGTCGTTCTGAAATAGTATTGTACTTAAAGTCAATCGTAGAAAAAATCGTTGCGTCAGGCATGAAGGTAACCTTGGTACCTGTCTTAGATTTGGGTGCTGTACCAATTTTTTTCAAGGTTGTGACGGGTTTCCCGCCATTTTCAAAACGTTGCTTGTAGACTGCGCCATCACGAGTGATTTCTACTTCTAGCCAACTTGATAGAGCATTAACAACAGAAGACCCCACCCCGTGGAGACCTCCAGACGTCTTATAACCTCCTTGACCGAATTTCCCTCCGGCGTGAAGAATGGTAAAGATAACCTCGACAGTTGGAATTCCCATGGCGTGCATACCAGTCGGCATCCCACGACCATGGTCTTCTACTGTTAAACTTCCGTCTTTATTGATAGTCACATCAATGCGATCACCGAAGCCAGACAAGGCCTCATCGACTGCATTGTCCACAATTTCCCAGACTAGGTGATGGAGACCTGCACCGTCGGTCGAACCGATATACATCCCCGGACGTTTACGGACCGCATCCAACCCTTCTAGCACCTGAATGGCGTCATCATTGTAGTTATTAATATTGATTTCCTTTTTTGACACAAGGAACCTCCTATTCGTTCATCTTTTCTATTTTACAGGTTTTCTAGGGATTTTGCAAAATTTTTCCCATTCAGCCGTCATAATTTCACAGGATATTCTCTGACTTTCGAAAGCATTTCATGGTATAATAGGTCTATGATGACATTTATATTATTAATTTTAGCTTATCTGCTAGGTTCGATTCCGTCTGGTCTTTGGATTGGACAAATCTTCTTTCAAACAAATCTGCGCGAGCATGGTTCTGGTAATACTGGAACGACTAATACCTTTCGCATTTTAGGTAAGAAAGCTGGTATGGCAACCTTTGTGATTGACTTCTTTAAAGGGACCTTGGCCACTCTACTTCCTATTCTTTTCCACCTACAAGGTGTATCGCCTCTTGTCTTTGGACTTTTAGCTGTAATTGGACATACCTTTCCTATCTTTGCAGGATTTAAAGGGGGCAAGGCTGTCGCAACTAGCGCTGGAGTTGTTTTCGGATTTGCGCCTATCTTCTGTCTCTATCTAGCGATTGTATTTTTTGGAACCCTCTATCTAGGTAGTATGATTTCACTGTCTAGCGTTACTGCTTCTATCGCAGCCGTTATCGGAGTTCTACTATTTCCACTATTTGGATTTATCCTAGACAACTATGACCCTCTCTTCATTCTGATTATCCTAGCACTTGCTAGCTTGATTATCATTCGTCACAAGGATAATATCACACGTATCAAAAATAAAACTGAAAATCTCGTTCCTTGGGGACTAAACTTGACACACCAAAATCCTAAAAAATAAAACGCCAGTTTAAACTGGCGTTTAAAAATATTCTATTACACTAGTATCCTAGTGAAGAATTTTAATATATAAACTTTCTAAGTAATAATTTTCATGGTGGAAATAAAAATGAAAAATATAATTAGTGATCGTATATCAAATAAGCAAATTATAAAAGATTTTATTAGCAATTTCATTGGCTCTTTGAGCGGGAAATCTTTCAATTTTGCTTTAGGTCTGATGCTACTGGATCAAACAAAATCTGCAATGAGTTTTGGGATTAATATGATTATTTATCCTTTAGTCAGTTTGATTTTCTTAATTCCCATTGGTAATCTAGTAGATAGATACCCACACAAGAAAATTTTAATATATAATTTCATCTTTAGGATTTTTATCTTTCTTTTGTTTTATACTTTTTATTTTCTTATGGATTCTTCTAGTATCTTATATCTAGTAATTCCATTTGTAATACTCCACTCTATTACAGTCAATATAAGTGATACTTGTTATTCAGCCTCAATTCATGAATTAGTAAATGATAAAAAAATTCAAAGATTAAGTTCTGTTACACAGACTGCCATTGCAATTGCAACCATGATTTCTCCAGCTATTGGAGTCATTTTTTATGGTTGGTTAGGTTTTGCAGGTTTTATTCTAATTGAAATTTTTGCAAATCTCCTCTCTTTAGGAGTTCTACTTAGTATGAAATTTTACTATGAATATAACGAGAAAGAGAACAAGGCTACGAGTTGTGAAAATCCTCTGCATGGAGTCAAAGAAATTATTCAATTTCTTAAAGAAAATCAAATTGTAAAATACATTATTCTTGTAAGTGTTATCCTCAATTTTTTCTACACATCTATCAGTATTGGGGTGCCATTTGTAGTAAAGGAACAACTTCTGTTAGGTAACTCAACAGTAGGAATGCTTGAAACTATGGCAGCAGTAGGAATGCTTTTAGCCAGTATTTCAATGTCACTATTGCCAGATAAGAAAGAAAACAACATCTTACTCTCGAGTAAGATAACCATGCCACTTGTTCTCTTAACTATAGCTATTATTGGTTTAGGCATCACATTTGCATCAACTAACTCTCAAATTATTATTTCTTTTCTTGGTAGTATATTTATGGGAATCATAGCGTTTACTCTTGTTGTTTTAAATATTATTGTGATGACTTACCTTCAAAGTACCATCGAAACAAAATTTTTAGGCAGAGTAATGAGTACTTTATTTACACTAAATACATCTATCATGCCAATAGGTACCATAGTATTCACTTATCTTTTTCAAAAAGAAGTGAATGGAGGGGTGATATTCATATTTGGAGGAGGAACCCTCCTAATATATATAATTATAATGTTACCTAAAATTTTTAGAATACTAAAAATTGAAAACTAAGTTTAATTAGAACTTAAAATTTAAGAGTTGCTTATTCGCTATAATTTACTATCATATGTTTCAAAACTGAAATTTTAAAAATAGAAAACGCCAGTTTAAACTGACGTTTTTTCTATGCTTATTTTGACTTGATGTAGTTGATACCGTCTGCCTTTGGTGCAACTGCTTTTCCAAAGAAGGCTGCTAAGACAAGGATGGTCAAGACATAAGGTGCGATTTGAAGGTAAACCGCTGGTACTCCTTGTAGGAAAGGCAATTGAGAACCGATAACAGCCAAGCTTTGTGAAAGTCCAAAGAAGAGACTAGAAAGCATAGCACCGATTGGGTTCCATTTACCAAAGATCATTGCAGCAAGAGCGATAAATCCAGGACCGACAATAGTTGTCACTGAGAAGTTGACAGAAATGGATTGAGCATAAATCGCTCCCCCAATTCCACCAAGGAGACCTGAAATAACAACCCCAAGATATCTCATTTTGTAGACATTGATCCCCAAGGTATCCGCTGCTTGAGGGTGTTCACCAACAGAGCGAAGGCGAAGACCAAAACGTGTCTTGAAGAGAATAAACCATGCAAGGAAAGAGAAGGCAATCGCGATATAACCTAGCAAACTTGTTGACTTGAAGAAGATATCTCCAATCACAGGGATATCAGCCAAAACTGGGAAATCAAAACGTCCAAAAGTTTGGCTTAAGTTATCCGTTTGTCCTTTGTTATAAAGAACTTTAACCAAGAAAACTGCTAGGGCAGGAGCCATCAAGTTTAATACTGTACCACTGACAACATGGTCCGCACGGAAATGAACTGTAGCGACTGCATGGATGAGGGAGAAAATAGCTCCCACGATACCAGCAACTAACAAGGAAATCCAAGGGGTCGCTGCTCCAAGTTGTTCTGCAAACTCAAGGTTAAAGACAACCCCAGAAAAGGCTCCCATAACCATAATTCCTTCAAGACCGACGTTAACGACACCACCACGTTCAGAGAAAACTCCCCCGATACTCGTAAAAATAAGTGGTGCTGAGTAAATCAGCATAGAAGAGACCAAGAGGGTGAGTAATGTTGTAATAGACATCCTTACTTACCTCCTTTAACTTGTTTTTTAGGTTTGACAAAATGTTCGATAATATAGTGAACACTGACAAAGAAGATAATAGACGCTGTTACAATGCTGACAAGCTCAGACGGAACTTGCGCAGCGTTCATACCCGGCGCACCTACCTGCAGAACACCAAATAAGAAGGCTGCAAAGAGAATTCCAATTGGTGAATTTCCAGCAAGCAAACTAACTGCCATCCCGTTAAATCCGATAGCTAATGATGAGCCCTGAACGTAAACGTTTTGGAAGGTTCCTAGACCTTCGACAGCTCCACCAAGACCAGCTAATGCACCAGAGATGATCATTGATAGAATGATTGTACGTTTTGCTGAAATACCAGCGTACTCTGAAGCATGGGGATTGAGCCCCACTGCACGGATTTCAAAACCGAGAGTCGTTTTCTTGAGCAAGAACCAAATCACACCAACAGCAATGATGGCAAAAAAGATTCCGATATTCATACGAGAATTGCCAGTTAACTCAGATAACCATGGTGTTTGATAAGTGGCATTGGCACTCACACGAATCGTTGAGTCTGTACTTTGCATAAAGTCTTTCGGGAAAGAATGAATAAAGGCATTCCCTACGTACAAAACAATATAGTTCATCATAATGGTTACGATAACCTCTGATGTACCTAAATAAGCTCTGAGAATACCTGGAATAGCACCTACAATCCCACCTGCAATCAAAGCAATTACTACGGTCGCTAAAATCAACATTGGGCGTGGCATGTCCGGATGCGACAAAGCAAACCAACCACTAAGAATCCAACCCGCTAGTGCCTGACCAGGAAGTCCAACGTTAAAGAAACCTGCACGGCTGGCAACTGCAAAACCCAGACCAATCAAGACAAGAGGACCCATGGCACGGAAAATCTCACCAATCCCACGAAGACTACCAAAAGCTGTATAGAACAACTCCTCATAACCCCAGATAGCATCATATCCGAAAATCCACATGACGATGGCTCCGAGCAAGATTCCTAAGAATACGGAAATCAAGGGAACCGAAATTTGTTGTAACTTTTTAGACATCATCCTTCTCCTTTCCCAAGTTTCCACCTGCCATCAAGATACCAAGTTCTTGTTTGTTAGTCGTTTCTGGCGACACAATACCTTGAATCTTCCCATCATGAATAACAGCAATTCGGTCTGAAACATTTAAAATCTCATCCAATTCAAAGCTGACAACAAGCACAGCTTTCCCGTTATCACGTTCTTCAATCAAGCGTTTGTGGATATATTCAATGGCACCGACATCCAAACCACGAGTTGGTTGGCTGACGATAAGGAGATCAGGATCACGATCAATCTCACGAGCGATAATCGCTTTTTGTTGATTCCCCCCTGAAAGAGCCGCTGCTGGGACAAATTCGCTCGCCGCACGGACGTCAAATTCTTCCATCAATTTCTTGGCATGTGAAGTGATATTGGCATAGTTTAAGATACCATTCTTGCTGAGTGGTTCTTTGTAGTAGGTTTGAAGAGCGATATTTTCTGAAATCATCATATCCAAAATCAAACCATCACGGTGGCGGTCTTCAGGAACATGCCCCACACTGAGTTCCGTAATTTGTCGAGGGTGCATCCCTACGATTGATTTGCCTTTTAATTCAACGCTACCTGACTCAACCTTACGAAGACCCGTAATGGCTTGAATGAGTTCAGATTGGCCATTGCCATCAATACCTGCAATACCGACAATTTCACCAGCACGAACATCCAAAGAAAGATTCTTCACAGCTGGTATACCGCGGTTTTCATTAACAACCAAGTCTTTGATAGACAAGACTACTTCTTTTGGTTGTGGTGCCTGTTTCTCCGTTTTGAAGGAGACAGAACGTCCTACCATCATCTCTGCCAAGTCTGCATTGGTTGCCCCTGCAATCTCAACCGTCTGGATTGATTTCCCACGACGGATAACCGTCACTCGATTGGATACCGCACGAATTTCATCCAGTTTATGGGTAATCAAAATAATAGATTTTCCTTCTTTGACAAGGTTTTTCATGATAGCCATCAACTCATCAATCTCTGAAGGAGTCAATACGGCTGTCGGTTCGTCAAAGATGAGGATATCAGCACCACGATAAAGTGTCTTCAAGATTTCTACACGTTGTTGAGCACCAACGGAAATATCTGCCACCTTGGCAGCAGGATCCACTGCCAAACCATAACGTTCAGAAAGAGCCTTGATTTCTTTAGTAGCTTCAGCTATATCTAGCACACCATTTTTAGTGATTTCACTCCCCAAAATGATATTTTCAGCTACTGTAAAAGCTTCAACCAACATAAAATGTTGGTGAACCATCCCAATTCCTAGACTAGCAGCTTTAGAAGGTGAATCTAGTTTGACAACCTGACCATTCACCGCAATTTCACCACTAGTTGGCTCGAGAAGTCCTGCCAGCATATTCATCAGAGTGGATTTACCCGCTCCATTTTCTCCTAAAAGTGCATGGATTTCACCTTTTCGCAGTTGCAAGTTGATCTTGTCGTTTGCTACAAATTCACCAAACACCTTGGTAATATCCCGCATCTCAATGACATTTTCGTGTGCCATATGCTTTTCCTTTCCGAGGTTTATTTTGTTTCAATAAAACCTGCTAATCGTGTTAACAAGTTCTATTGAGACAAAAAATTGCCTCAATTCTTAAAGAAGCGACCGATGGTCGCTTCCTAAGAAATGACTTTTATCCATTATTTTTCAGGAACTTTTACGCTTCCGTCAAGGATTTTAGCTTTTGCGTCTTCAACAGCTTTTTTACCTTCTTCTGAAAGGTTTGTTACTGCCAAGTCAACCCCTTTATCCTTCAATGAGTAGACAATAACTTGTCCGCCAGGGAATTCACCTTTTTCTGTTTTGTTGGCAATATCTTTTACAGTTGTACCAACTTGTTTCAATGTAGATACAAGAACAAAGTTTGATTCTTTACCATCCTTAGAAGTGTATTTACCTTCTGCTGCTTGGTCACGGTCTACACCAATAACCCAAACTTTTTCGTCTTCATTTTTACTTTCGTTCAAAGATTTTGCTTCAGCAAAGACACCAGCACCTGTACCACCAGCTGCTTGGTAGACAACGTCTGCACCTGCAGCGTATTGAGCAGCTGCAATTGTTTTACCTTTGGCAGCATCACCAAATGAACCAGCATAGTCAACTTGTACTTTGATAGATGGGTCTACTGACTCAACACCAGCCTTAAATCCAGCAGCGAAACGTGAAATAACTTCAGATTCGATACCACCTACAAAACCAACTTGTTTTGTTTTAGTTGTTTTCGCTGCTGCAACACCAGCAAGGTAAGCTGCTTCGTTATCAGCAAATGTTACGCTCGCAACATTCTTTTGATCTTTGATCACATCATCAATCAAGACATAGTTTAAGTCAGAGTGATCTTTTGCTGCCTCTTCAACTGCATTGTGAAGTGCAAAACCAACGCCGAAGATCAGGTTGTAACTTCCAGCCGCTTGTTGCAAGTTGTTAGCATAGTCTGCTTCGCTTGTTGATTGGAAGTAAGTATAACCTTTATCTTTAGAAAGATTGTGTTCTTTACCCCAGTCTTGCAAACCTTCCCAAGCTGATTGGTTAAATGATTTATCATCAACACCACCAGTATCTGTTACAATCGCTGCTTTGGTCTTCATTTCAGATGAAGATGAAGCTGCGTTACGAGAAGAGCGGTTACCACATGCAGCAAGTCCAACTGCTGCCACTGCAACTAGACCAAGGCCTAGCCATTGTTTCTTGTTCATTACTGAACCTCCTAAATAAGATGTGCAACGATGTTGCAAGTATGGATTGGTTGGCCACAAGGACCGCGTCACTCAAAGAGTGACTCAGACTAGTTTAAGTCTGTAAAAGAGTATGGAAGCAACTCCCCGACCGTCATCTCGACCGTCGATTTATCTTTTGCGACTAAGGTCACTTTTAGATCTTTTTCAAAAAATTCAGCCATGACCTGGCGGCAAGCACCACATGGCGAGATGGGTTTTTCAGTCTGTCCATAGACAATCAACTCTGAAAACTCTCTTTGGCCTTCGGAAACTGCTTTGAAAATCGCTGTACGCTCTCCACAGTTTGTCAAAGAATAGCTAGCATTCTCAATATTAACACCTGTATAAACGTTACCATCTTTCGCCACTAGAACAGCGCTAACAGGAAAATGAGAATAGGGTACATAGGCTTGCTTGCTGGTTTCAATTGCTAAGTCAATCAACTCAGTAGTCGCCATCTGCTAATTCTCCTTTTAAAATTGCCACACCAGCTGATGTTCCAATACGAGTAGCGCCTGCTTCCACAAAGGCAAGAGCGTCTGCATATGAGCGAGCTCCACCAGCAGCCTTAACTCCCATATCTGGTCCGACTGTTTTACGCATCAACTGAACATCCTCTATAGTGGCACCACCAGTTGAAAATCCAGTTGATGTTTTGACAAAGTCAGCGCCTGCTTTCTGGGATAATTGGCAAGCCACCACCTTTTCATCGTCTGTCAACAAGCAAGCTTCAATAATGACCTTAACCAACTTGTCACCACTTGCTTCTACGACAGCACAGATGTCCGATTCAACCAAATCAAGATTACCTGATTTGAGAGCACCAACATTGATAACCATATCAATCTCATCTGCACCATTTTGGATGGCTTCCTTGGTTTCAAAAGCTTTTACAGCTGAAGTTGTCGCTCCCAAGGGGAAACCAACTACTGTACAAACCTTTACATCTGAGTCTTCAAGTCCTGTTTTCGCATGTTTAACCCATGTGGGATTAACACAAACGCTGGCAAAGTCATACTCACGCGCTTCAGATAGCAAACGATCAATTTGTTCTTGACTTGCATCTTGTTTTAAAAGCGTATGATCAATGTATTTGTTTAATTTCATATTTGGATTCCTCTCTTTTTCATGAGATGATTTCAATTATTTCCTGCAAACGTTTCACACTATCATTTATTTTAACATATTTTTGGAATTCTGTAACTAGTTGAGGGGAAATTTTTCCATTTGTATAAACTTTTGCGACAATTTCTCCCTTTTGAACGGAGTCACCGATCTTCTTCTCAAAAACGATTCCAGTTTCATAGTCCAAGTCATCAGTCTTGACTGCACGACCAGCTCCCAATCTCATGGCATAGAGACCAAATTCCATCGCTGGAAGGGCTGAAATGACACCTGACTCTTGAGCCAGGATATCTACTACATGCGCCACCTTGACTGGGCGATAAAGATCTTCTAAATCACCGCCTTGAGCCGCCACCATTTCTTCAAACTTAGCCAGCGCTTGGCCGTTTTCAAGATGTTGACGTACTTCTTCAACTGTCTTCTCAACATTTGCCAAACCAAGCATAATCTGAGCTAGTTCACAAATAAAGTGACTAATATCTTCTCGACCCTTTCCTTGAAGAATTTCAATTGCTTCTAGGATTTCGAGACGATTGCCAATGGCTCGTCCCAAGGGTTGGCTCATATCTGTAATGACTGCAACTGTTTTTCGACCAACTGCCTTCCCCAAATCAACCATGGTTTGAGCCAATTCGCGCGCCTCCTCAACAGTCTTCATAAAGGCACCCTCACCAACTGTCACATCTAGCAAAATGGCATCTGCCCCAGCAGCGATTTTCTTGCTCATGACAGAGCTTGCAATCAAAGGAATCGTGTCGACAGTCGCTGTCACATCACGGAGGGCATAGAGAAGTTTATCTGCTTTAACAAGCTGATCTGACTGCCCAATAACAGATACACCAATGTCCTGTACCTGACGAATGAAATCTTCTTGACTGCGCTCGACTTGATAGCCCTTGATCGCTTCTAACTTATCTAAAGTTCCGCCAGTGTGTCCTAGTCCACGACCACTCATTTTTGCCACGGGCACACCAAAGCTAGCAACAAGGGGAGCCAAGATTAAGGTCACCTTATCACCTACACCACCAGTAGAATGTTTGTCAACTTTAACCCCATCAATAGCTGACAAGTCAAACTCCTGACCTGTCTTGACCATATTCATCGTCAGGTCAGAAATCTCTCGTGTGGTCATTCCTTTGAAATAAACAGCCATAGCAAAGGCAGACATCTGATAGTCTGGAACAGTTCCTGCTACATAGCCTTCTACTAGCCATTTGATTTCATTTGAAGTCAGTTCTTGGCCATCTCGTTTCTTTTGAATTAAATCAACTGCTCTCATGCTTTCACACTTCTAAGGATATAATATCCCTTGTCTTTCTTTACGATTTCACAATTTCCAAAAACATCTTCCATCTTGCTTTTGGCGCTTGGAGCACCTTGCTTTTTCTGAATGACAATGGTTAAATCACCTCCGTCTTTCAAGAAATCTCTGCTCTTTTCGATAATCTCATGAACAACTTGTTTGCCCGCTCGAATAGGCGGATTGGAAATAACATGGTCAAATTTCCCTTCAACTTGTTCATAGATATTGGATTGGAAAATCGTCACTTCTACTTTATTTCGTTCAGCATTTTGTCGCGCTAAGTCTAGAGCGCGATTATTAATATCGACCATGGTTGCCTGAACTCCATAAGCCTTGACCAATGACAAACCCAATGGCCCGTATCCACAGCCTACATCAAGGACCGTTTCTCCTTTGTTAACCTCCAAACACTTCAATAAAAGTTGACTCCCAAAGTCAACCATTTTCTTGCTAAAAACACCCGCATCTGTTAAAAAGGTCATATTTTCTCCCAACAACTCCACTCTCAACTCATGTATGTCGTGAGCAGCATCAGGATTTTCTGCATAATACATTTTACTCATAAAACTATTTTACCATAATTGGGCTTGAATTGTAAATCGTTTACAAAGTGATGATCAAATGAAAAAGACTGAAGAATCCTAGTCAAAAAACCTTTTCTTCAATCTCTTTCAATTATTAGAAATACATTACAATCTATCGGGAACTACAAATTATCATAGTCAGGAAAAAACAGTTCGTCTGTAATCAGGCGCATTTTTATTACCATTTCTTAACCTTAAAATACTTTATTATCAACAGGATTCCCAATATGATGTTTAGATAAAAGCCCAACTGATAAGTTTGTGTCAAGATTTCCAAACTTGTCCAAAGTCGTATCAAATCTTCTAGTGACATACGGAATAGATATCCTTCTGTAGCAATCCACAAAATCAAAAATAGATAACTACCAGCAGCAAGCCATTTCGTCCACTGCTTTTTTACTAACCAAGCAATCAAGAGTGAACAGATAAAGATAACTGTTACAAGAAGATGGTCCATTAAGAAGGTAAAACCGTAATAGGTTTCTACAAAGCGTCTACCATTATCCGCATTCGCTCCCCTTATAAAAGGTAGTGCAAAACTTAAAATAAAACAGAGTTCCAATATGTAACATCTCAAGATTTTCATTGTGTGCCTCCTATAAGTTGCGAACTAAAAAAGCCCACTTTTAATAACTGATAAGTCTTCAGAAACAATTCCCTATTTCATCATTAAATTATTCAACCTCCATCTCTATTATACGATATTGACTTACTACCATCAAGAAACCGCTTTATTTTTTTAGCTTTTTATGGTATGATAGACAAAATATCTAGGGGAAAACAAATGACCAACGAATTTTTACATTTTGAAAAAATCAGTCGCCAGACTTGGCAATCATTGCATCGCAAAACAACCCCTCCCTTGACAGAGGAAGAGTTAGAATCCATCAAGAGTTTCAATGACCAAATCAGCCTACAAGATGTGACAGATATTTATTTACCATTGGCCCATCTCATCCAAATTTACAAACGTACCAAAGAGGATTTAGCCTTCTCTAAGGGAATTTTTCTCCAAAGAGAGAGTAAATCTCAGCCCTTCATCATCGGAGTTTCGGGAAGTGTTGCCGTTGGCAAATCAACAACTAGCCGACTTCTGCAAATCCTTCTGTCTCGTACAGTTACTGACGCCACTGTGGAGTTAGTGACAACCGACGGTTTTCTCTATCCCAATCAAACCTTGATGGACCAAGATATCTTAAATCGCAAAGGTTTTCCTGAAAGTTATGATATGGAAACCTTGCTGAATTTTCTTGACCGCCTAAAGAATGGGCAAGATGTCGATATTCCTGTCTATTCTCATGAAGTGTATGACATCGTTCCTGGAGAGAAACAACGTGTCAAAGCTGCTGATTTTGTCATTGTCGAAGGCATCAATGTCTTTCAAAACCCTCAAAATGAGCGCCTTTACATCACTGATTTCTTTGATTTCTCCATCTATGTGGATGCTGCTGTCGAGGACATTGAAAGTTGGTATCTGGATCGTTTCTTAAAGCTGCTCAGCTTTGCCCAAAATGACCCCAACAGTTACTACCACCGTTTTACGCAAATGCCGATTGGAGAAGTTGAAGCCTTTGCACATCAGGTTTGGACCAGCATTAATCTCACAAATCTACAAAACTACATCGAACCGACAAGGAATCGCGCCGAGGTCATTCTCCACAAAGCTAAAAACCACGAAATCGATGAAATTTACCTAAAAAAATAATTTCCCCTTGTCAAAACCTAAGTTTTCATATATAATGGTATAGTTAGTAAATATGGAGGTAAGAACATTGGCAAACATTAAATCAGCTATCAAACGCGCTGAATTGAACGTTAAACAAAACGAAAAAAACTCAGCTCAAAAATCAGCTATGCGTACTGCTATCAAAGCTTTCGAAGCAAACCCTTCTGAAGAACTTTTCCGTGCTGCTAGCTCAGCTATCGACAAAGCAGAAACTAAAGGTTTGATTCATAAAAACAAAGCAAGCCGCGATAAAGCTCGTCTTTCAGCTAAACTTGCTAAATAAGAAACAGTCCATAGAGGCTGTTTTTTTGTCCTCTAATCAGAAAAGGTAGAAAATGAAAATATCAATCATAGGATATTCTGGAGCAGGCAAGTCAACTCTAGCTGAAACATTGTCAAACTACTACTCTATCCCAAAACTGCATATGGATACACTTCAATTTCAACCTGGTTGGCAAGACAGTGACCGCGAATGGATGTTGACCGAGATGAAAAACTTTCTCACAAAGCACGAAGCTTGGGTCATCGACGGCAACTACTCTTGGTGTTGCTATGAAGAAAGAATGCAGGAAGCTGACCAAATCATCTTTCTCAATTTTTCACCATGGACTTGTCTCTTTCGAGCCTTTAAACGGTATCTCACATACCGAGGCAAGGTCAGAGAAAGTATGGCTGCAGGTTGTCCTGAACGCTTTGACTGGGACTTTATCAGATGGATACTCTGGGATGGACGGACCAAAACTGCTAAAGGACGTTATCAGCGAGTTCTAGAAACCTATCCAGAGAAAGTAATTGTCCTCCGGTCGCAAAAGGAGATGGATCGTCAATTAATTAATATGTCGAAATAATTAAATCAATTGTTTTCAATATCAAAAAAACGCATAATCGCAGGTATTTCAAAACCGCCATATTATGCGTTTTATCATGAAAATATGTTACAATTCTCTGAAAATATACTTATGATTAAATTATTTTTTCTTAGGCTGTTTATCAGAAAGTTTCTTAATTATTTCTTTCAATCTTTTTACGTTGTCGTTTTCATGTTTCATATCGTTTTCTTCTTTAACCAAATCATACAGAAATACGGTAATAACAATACTCTTCAGATTATGATCATTGTTTTGTTTTTGTACATAAGTTGTATAATCATGTTTATCGTCTTTACCATCATTTTTAAAAGAAATTTCGCTATGCTTAGGATAAATTAAAATAATGTTTTCAACATCATATTTATATGCATAAGCATACATTTGATGCATATCTGACTCACTGATTCCATATTTTTTACTATTTTTACTATTTTGAATAAGCTTTTTCCATTTGGTATCTAGAACAATCGCTGCTCCCCCTTTTGACATATAAATATCAGGCTTTAATCGAAACGTCTTTGGATTATCAAACAAATATTTATCATCTTTTTGAGTTTCTACGTTCCATTCTGGAAATTTAATTTTTAACTGTTTAGCAACATATGCTTCAAAAATTTTCTCCATTGGAAACAGTAAAGCATTAACATTTTCAGTTCCTTTAAAAGTTGAAAAACTTTTATTCTTAAGGAAAACTTGCGACCAAGTCATTAGGCTTTGATAAGCTTGAGCATTGCGATCTTTTTTCACTAGAGAAAAGTCCTTATCAATATTTGTTGACTGATTAACCATTTCAAATTCAGTCAACAAACGTTTTGCTAACAATTGATTTTTTCCATTTGATGAAATCTTATTTAACTTTAGAAGCGTTGTTTTTATCAAACGATTTTCAGGACGATTGATATGAAATTCATCATAAGCCATAAAAAATCTATCTTTACGAACTATATTATGTTTAAGATGCTGATTAATTAGAAATTTCCCTTTGAAAAAAGTAAGATTCCCCTCAATCGTAAGATAATCAGATTTTAATCCTTTTTTCAACAGTTCTTGAACTTCATCCAAATACATCTGAATAAAGACTTCATAAATTGGTAACTTAGAATCATTTAGCCGGGCATTTTTAAAACTCTTTCCCTTGAATTCTTTCAAACTAGATAACATTTTAAGAAACAGTTTTCGTAATTCATTATTATTATCATTATCATTCTCATCATTGATATCGATCTTAGGCAAAATTTCAATCTGAACTTTATTATCAATGTTAATAACACCTACATAATTTTGAGGCTTGATAACTTTGACTCCTTTATGAGATGAAATCCTCAAAAAATCTGACAATCGTTCCTCAACATCATCACCAGAATTTTCTTCGATGAAATTCTCAAATAAATTGAAATTTCTTTCTCCTAAATCTTCTTTTTTTATCTCTTGAAATTCTTTAACTGTCAGAACCTGTGGTTTCATCTGCTTCTCCCGAATTTGAAGCACCATTATAGATAGTCATGTAATTATCTGGTATTTGGAATGCTTTCTCATTAATTTGATAGGTAGGAATTAAGTCAATATTTTGGATATTTTGAAATAGATTGCGATTACTTTTGACAGAAATAAATTTCTTAGTATCTTTATTTTGGGTATCAATTCCTAAAACAAGCATAATTTTTTCATAATCTTCATAGAAATATTCTTGAAGTAACGGAATAATTTTATTTGTAAATATAGATGCTAATTGATTGATAGTGGCTTTTTTCTCATTTTTAAGTGGCATAAAGAAGGCATGTCCTAATGTATGCTCCCTGTCATAAAGAGCTTCAATACGTCGGTTCATCGTTTCTAGCATTTTTTTTACTTCAATACCATCAATGACTATATCAGTTAGCAACTCTTCATTTGGCATCATCTCAATAAATTCAAAACGACGTCGAAGAGCTGTATCCATAAGAGCAATAGAACGATCTGCTGTATTCATAGTCCCTAATATATATACATTTTTAGGGACGGAAAACTCTTCTTTGGAATATGGAAGAGTTATAGATATCGCTTCTTTTTCCCCATCACGTTTCGAATCCTCAATTAAAGTAATAAGTTCCCCAAAAATTTTAGAAATATTTCCACGGTTGATTTCATCTATAATAAAAACATACTTTTTATCATTTTTTTGTGGGATATCAACATTCTTATAAATCTCAGAATTATTCTTAATAATAGTCAAGATATCTTTTACCGTAACGATATGCACTCTCGAAACTGTATTCCTCACCATTTGCTTACCATTACTATAATCTTTAATATCGATAGAAATATCTCTAGCTAACCATTCAACATTTCTTGCAGTGATACCTGTGTTTTCTTTAATCTCATATGCTTCTTCGTCAATCACAATACCTATACCTGTGACAAGCGTTCGTGATTGCGGTGTCATTAATACAATATCACCTTTCTTGATACTATGATTAAAATATTCAACACTCTTAGACCTATCTCCAAGAGAAAAATTGATTCGAACGCGATTTGATTCAAAACAATCATCTTTTACAGTATCTGAAACTGAAACTTTCCAAATTTGAGCATCGGGTGATATTCCCGTCAACTCTTTATCTACCACAACTTCTTGAGCTCTCAAACAAAACTCTTTAAAAACTCCATCATTAAGAGTGTAAAGTACATCTTCAGAACCTTCATTATCAGTATCCTGATTAAGACTTGGTTTAATCCCCTCAATAAATTCCTCATAACCGTAAGACTGATGGAAAGTTGTAAATGCGATTTGACCAACAGCTTTTAATTCATTAAATTTATTGACGTAGTCAGTGTAAGTCTTGGCACTACCCCGATTAAAATTCCTATCAATCGTATCAACTGCATACTTGATAGAATTGTAAGTTTTACCAGTTCCTGGAGGCCCATAAAGGATTGTGTTGACTGACGATAAAGTACACAGTGTATCGTCTATTTCTTTTTTTTCTTTATCAGTATCTCCCATAATGTAGCTATTCCCTTCAAATTGAAAATCTTCTAAAAATTTTTTTACCTCATCTAATCGTTCATTATTAGCATCATCAATAATCCTAAAAAAATGAGATATTCCACATTTATTATCAAAACAAAAATTAGATTCACTATTCTCAATTTTAGAAATGAAACGCTCAGCCTGACTTGACTTAATAACAGAATAGGAATCCTTATCTATATTGTTTGAAGTAAATACTATAATCACTAAATAATTTGCTAATTTAGGCATATCATTATATGCTGCTGGGGCAAAACTAGTGAAACGAAAAAATGGTAATTTACAATTCAAGTCTTCTCCAGATACACTAATCCAATAAGTCTTTTTCGTTTCCACTTCTTTTTTGTCTTTTGAGATTCTTCTCTCAAGATCGGAAAGTTGAATTCCTTTTTCTATCAATAAATCCTTATACTCTTTCTTAAGCCCATGTACAATATCTTTAACTCTCAAAATGTTTTCCTTTCTTAAAAACTCTCAAACAAGTGTTTGAGAGCTTTAATAATATCTTATTCTTCTAATTTCTCAACATACTACTATCAAAATTCTAAAAGAATTATATTTATCATATCACCCAATCACACTTCCGTTTGGTACAGCTGGATCAACTGTGAGAAGGGTTAGTTTGCCATCATGTTCAGCTGAGAGAATCATCCCCTGGCTGACGTATTTTTTCATCATCTTGCGAGATTTAAGGTTGGCAACGATTTGGACTTTCTTGCCGACTAATTCTTGTTCGTTTGGATAGTATTTGGCAATCCCTGAGAGAATTTGACGGTCTTCACCATCACCAGCATCTAGGCGGAATTGTAGCAACTTATCAGAACCTTCCACTTTAGACACTTCTTTGACCTCTGCGACACGGATTTCAACCTTATCAAAGTCTTCAAACTTGATTTCTTCCTTGTTTAGTTTGAGTTCAACTTCATCTGGGTTCCATTCTTTTTCAACTGCTGGCTTATTACCTTCCATTTGTTCCTTGATATAGGCGATTTCTTCTTCCATATCGAGACGTGGGAAGATTGGTGTTCCTTTAGCAACTACAGTCACACCTGCAGGTAAATCAGCCAAGCTCAAGTTTTCAAGGCTAGCAACTTCTGCCAAACCAAGCTGAGTCAAGACTGCACGACTGGTTTCCATCATAAAGGGTTCAATCAAGTGAGCAACGACACGAAGGCTAGCTGCCAAGTGGCTCATCACACTTGCTAATTGATCACGAAGAGCTTCATCCTTGGCCAAGACCCATGGAGCAGTCTCATCAATGTATTTGTTGGTACGAGAGATAAGAGTCCAGACTGCTTCAAGTGCACGTGGGTAGTCAACTTCTTCCATGTGTGTATGGTAGTCAGAGATAGATTGCTCTGCTACTTGAGCAAGAGCATTGTCAAATTCAGTCACACCTTCTACATAGGCTGGAACTTTTCCATCAAAATACTTATTAATCATGGAAACCGTACGGTTGAGGAGATTTCCAAGGTCATTGGCCAATTCATAGTTGATACGGCCGACGTAGTCCTCAGGAGTAAAGGTTCCGTCTGAACCGACTGGGAGGCTACGCATGAGGTAGTAACGAAGTGGATCCAGTCCATAACGTTCTACTAGCATTTCAGGGTAAACGACATTCCCTTTAGACTTAGACATCTTGCCGTCTTTCATGACAAACCAACCGTGGGCAATCAAACGGTCTGGCAATTTGATATCCAACATCATAAGAAGGATTGGCCAGTAGATAGAATGGAAACGAAGAATGTCTTTTCCGACCATATGGAATACTGTTCCATTCCAGAACTTATCAAAGTTACCGTGCTCATCTTGACCGTAACCAAGGGCTGTCGCATAGTTAAGGAGAGCATCAATCCATACATAGACAACATGTTTTGGATTTGATGGGACTGGCACTCCCCATGTAAAGGTTGTACGAGAAACTGCTAAATCTTCCAAACCTGGCTCGATGAAGTTGCGAAGCATTTCATTAAGGCGACCGTCAGGAGTGATAAAGTCAGGATGAGATTTGAAAAATTCAACCAAACGGTCTTGGTATTTGCTGAGGCGAAGGAAGTAAGACTCTTCAGAAACCCATTCGACCTCGTGGCCTGATGGAGCGATACCACCCGTTACATTTCCAGCTTCGTCACGGAAAACCTCTGCCAGCTGGCTTTCTGTAAAGAATTCCTCATCTGAAACTGAATACCAACCAGAATATTCGCCCAAGTAGATGTCATCTTGAGCAAGCAAGCGTTCAAATACTTGTGCTACTACTTTTTCATGGTAATCATCAGTTGTACGGATGAATTTATCGTATGAGATATCGAGTAATTTCCAGAGTTCTTTGACGCCAACCGCCATCCCATCAACATAGGCTTGTGGTGTGATGCCAGCTTCTTCCGCTTTTTGCTGGATTTTCTGACCATGCTCGTCAAGACCTGTCAGATAAAAGACATCGTAGCCCATGAGGCGTTTGTAACGAGCTAGGACATCACAGGCGATGGTTGTGTAGGCAGAACCGATATGAAGTTTACCAGATGGATAGTAAATCGGTGTTGTAATATAAAAATTCTTTTCAGACATAATTTTTCCTTTCCAGGCAAATGAAACCTGATTTTCTAACACTTCATTATATCATATTTTTAGTGATTTTCGATAGGAAAATCCATACGAAAACGAGACAGACAAATGTCCATCTTGTTTTTTCTGCTCTATATCTTATTCATAACGAAGGGCTTCAATCGGATCAAGCTTAGAGGCTTTATTGGCTGGTAAGACACCAAATATCATACCAACGCTGGCTGATACAGCCAAACTAAAGAGAGCGATTGGGAGGGAAACCCCAACTTCGATACCTGCAATCATGTTTTGAAGCAATACTCCAGCTAACATGGTCATTCCAGCAGCAATCCCAAGACCGATGACACCACCTAGCAAGGTCAAAATCATGGATTCAATCAAAAACTGTACTAAGATATTAGCCCGTGTAGCTCCTAGAGCCTTCCGCAGACCAATCTCACGTGTACGTTCAGTCACCGAGACCAGCATGATATTCATGACACCTGTTCCTCCAACAAAAAGAGAGATACCTGCAATGGCACTGATAATTGTTGTCATAAAACCAAATAGTTGTTGTACCTCTTGGAAGGCGGCAGTGGCGTCCGCAACTTGGTACTCCCCTTGCTGAAGACCTGCAATCTCAGTCAGTTTTCGAGCTAACTCTGGACCCAAGGTTTGTGTTAGGCTAGTGTCATTGACACGAAAGACGATGTTCGAGATTTCATCAGTATTAAAATTGGCTGCGAGAGAGATATTGGTCGTAATTGGAAGACCACCAATCCCAAAGGCTTTAGCAGTTTTAGCTTCAGTACTTGTATATACTCCAATAACTCGATAATGAAAGTTATTAACTGAAATTATCTGATTAAGAGCTGCCTGTGGTGAGTCAAAAAGACTTTTAGCCAGTTCTTCATCGAGTAAGATCACACTTGCAAAGTCTCTGTAATCTTGTTCTCTTAGACTCCTACCAGCAATTATTTCATTTTCAGTGGCAGTCATATAAGTCATATTACCGCCTGTTAAACTAGCCTGCTCAACTTTTTTATCTTTATAAGTCAGAGTAACATTTATACTATTAGTCACAAAGTAACTAACTACACCTTTTAGTTTAGCGGCTTCCTTAACCCATGCTTCCTGTGTTTTGGGTGGGACAACATAAGCTGTATCCTCTCTACCAGATAGTGTTAGAGAAGATTGTTTTTGGGTAAAAGAGCCATCCTTACTTTTAATAGGCGAGAAGAAGACCTGAATATTTTTCTGAGATTTGGTCATATTTTTATTGACCTGACGAGACATAGAGTCTCCCAGAGCCATGATAACAACGACTGAAGATACTCCTATAATAATCCCAATCATCGTCAAAAATGAACGCATCTTGTGTGCCATAATCGATGAAAAGGCAAATTTTAGATTTTCCATCTCAATGCCCCTCCCCTTCTAAATGCCCACTATCAGATGCAATAATCCCATCACGAAGTACAATCTGACGTTTTGCATAAGCTGCAATCTCAGGCTCATGCGTGACCATAATAATGGTTCTTCCTTCTTCATTTAACTCCACCAAAAGTTCCATGATTTGGCTTCCTGTCCTTGTATCCAAAGCCCCAGTTGGTTCATCTGCCAGAATAATCGAAGGATTGTTGACAAGGGCACGGGCAATGGCTACCCGTTGTTTTTGCCCACCAGATAATTCCGAAGGCAAGTGGTGACTTCTATCAGTCAAGTCTACCTTTTTCAAATAGGTCTCTGCCAATTTACGGCGTTTGGAAGCTGAAACTCCAGCATATATTAAAGGCAATTCAACATTTTGAAGGGCATCTAGTTTAGACAAAAGAAAGAATTGTTGAAAGACAAAACCAATCTCTTTATTACGGACTTTGGCCAACTGCTTTTCATCCAATCGAGCCACTTCCTGCCCCTCTAAGTAATACTCACCACTAGTTGGTGTGTCCAACATTCCAATAGTATTCATTAGAGTAGATTTTCCAGAACCAGACGGTCCCATAATAGCAACAAACTCTCCCTCATTCACTTCTAAGTTGATATTTTTCAAAACCTGAAGTTCCTGATCTCCATTTCGATAACTCCTACAGATATTTTTTAGACTAATTAGTTTCTTCATCAGCCTTCACCTCTTTTCCTTCTTCCAAGGAAGTTGTTGGATTACTGATGACTTTAGCCCCATTTGTCAAGCCAGAAGTGATTTCCTGGTTTTCTGCGTCAGCATTTCCTAGGCTAACTTCGATTTTCTTAGCCTTATTCTCTTCGTCAACAACCCAGACATAGTTTTTACCTTCTTCTTCTACGATGCTGGTTAATGGTACGAGAAGAGATGTACTGTCGCTCTTAACTTCTACACTAACAGAAAATCCTTGCTTCAACTCACCGATATCACTCGTAATTTCAATAGTGTATGGATATTTAGGGCCAACATTCGATGCACCTGTACCATTGCTTCCATCAGCACCACTCTTTGAATAAGTTGCGATATAGTTGATCTTCCCTGTCCAAGCCTTATCTGGGTAGACCTTAGAAGTGAAGGTCACTTCTTGTCCGACTGAAAGCTTGGCAAGATTGTACTCAGATAATTCACCTTTAACTTGCAAATTTTCATTGCTCACTATATGAACTATCACTTTGCTATTACCCGCAGAAGATTTGGAAAGATCACGATTCACCTCTACAACTGTTCCTTCTATCGTGCTTAAAATAGTTGTCGCATCTAATTGAGCCTTTGCTTTTTTAACTTGAGCCTCTGCATCTGCACGATTATCACGTGCATCCTTAATTTGAGAATCAAGGGAAGATACTGTGCTAGCATCTGAACCACCATATTCTTCAGAGTAAGTAAGGGCTTTGCTTCGAGATTCCTTTAATTCACTAATATGACGATCAATCTTTGCTACTGCACGATTGGCAGCATCATATGCTGCCTGAGCATCGGAACTATTGTATTTTACTAATGCTTGTCCTTTTTCGACCTTATCTCCAACAGAGACTAAAATTTCTTCAATCTCACCCATACTTGCGTCAAAATATACATACTGTTCATTTTTTACAGTAACAGTTCCAGATAAAAGAATAGATGAAGCAACTGTTCCTTCTTTGGCAGTCACCAAATGAGAGGTCGTATCTTTAACAGTAGCCTGAGAGGGCTGTCTAAATAGCAAAATACCCGCTGCACTGATTATAATAATACTTGCAGCACCAATAGCTGTGTATAGTTGCCATTTTTTAGTTTTCTTATTCCCCTTCATCACAAAACTCCTATTTTATTTTCAATACAAAGACTATTATATCAAATTTATCCACTATGAACAATGATTGTATAGCGAGAAAAGAGAAATATTCAGGAAATGGGCCTTATTTTCATTTAATTTATGCAGAATTGTACTAGTAACATCATACACCTTATTTCTATATTTAGCAAGTGATTTCTGCGATTTCTTTAGAGCGTAGCAGATTTTTGCATTCAAATAGTAAAAACGATAGAATATGACTATCAAAGCTATAAGGAGTTTTCTATGAGAGAATATGATATCATTGCCATCGGTGGAGGGAGCGGTGGCATTGCCACTATGAACCGCGCTGGCGAACACGGTGCTAAAGCAGCTGTTATCGAGGAGAAAAAATTAGGTGGAACTTGTGTCAACGTTGGCTGTGTTCCTAAGAAAATCATGTGGTATGGAGCGCAAATCGCTGAAAGCTTCCACCACTACGGTCCTGACTATGGTTTTACAAGTTCAGATGTTCAATTTGATTTCGCAAAACTTCGTCAAAATCGTGAAGCCTACATCGATCGTGCCCGCTCGTCTTATGATGGAAGTTTCAAGCGCAACGGTGTTGATTTGATTGAAGGTCGTGCTCATTTCGTTGATTCCCACACCGTCAGCGTTAATGGTGAATTGATTCGTGCCAAACATATCGTGATTGCGACTGGCGCTCGTCCAAACATCCCAACTATTCCTGGAGCTGAACTCGGTGGTAGCTCAGACGATGTCTTTGCTTGGGAGCAGCTTCCTGAATCCGTTGCGATTCTTGGAGCTGGTTATATCGCCGTTGAATTAGCAGGTGTTCTCCACGCACTAGGAGTAAAAACTGATTTGTTTGTCCGTCGCGATCGTCCCTTGCGTAGTTTTGACAGCTACATCGTTGAAGGACTTGTCAATGAAATGGAAAAAACGGGTCTACCTTTGCACACACATAAGGTACCCGTCAAGCTCGAAGAAACAGAGCAAGGCATTACGATTCATTTTGAAGAAGGTTCTAGTCACACTGCAAGCCGAGTTATCTGGGCTACTGGACGCCGTCCAAATGTAGACGGTCTGGAGTTAGAAAAGGCCGGCGTTACACTCAACCAACGTGGATTTATCCAAGTGGATGAGTATCAAAATACAGTTGTAGATGGTATCTATGCACTTGGAGATGTTACTGGTGAGAAAGAACTTACCCCAGTAGCCATCAAGGCAGGACGTACCCTATCTGAACGCCTTTTCAACGGAAAAACAAATGCCAAGATGGACTATACGACTATCCCTACTGTTGTCTTCTCCCACCCAGCAATCGGAACGGTTGGTTTAACCGAGGATCAAGCTATCAAAGAATACGGCCAAGAAAACATCAAAGTCTACAAGTCAAGCTTTGCATCTATGTACTCTGCCGTTACAAATCATCGTCAGGAATCACGCTTCAAACTCATCACCGCCGGTGCTGACGAAAAAGTTGTTGGCCTTCACGGCCTAGGTTACGGAGTGGATGAGATGATTCAAGGATTTGCTGTTGCTATCAAGATGGGAGCAACTAAGGCAGACTTTGATGCTACAGTAGCTATCCACCCAACTGCTTCTGAAGAATTTGTAACCATGCGCTAATTATTGTAAGAGACCTCTTGAGGTCTCTTTTTACTTGCAAAATCGGCTGTCACAAAATTGTTACCTTTGTTTTAAAAATGGGTTGACTTTTCTTTTTGAATTAGTATAATAGTTACTATAATTTTGAAAAGAGGTTAACAGTTTTGAAAAAAGCTCATATCTATGCTATCCCCGCTATCGGTGCTGCTCTCATCGCCGTATTGGCACAAATCAGTCTCCCTATCGGTCCTGTCCCCTTCACTTTGCAAAACTTTGCGATCGGTCTGATTGCCACTGTTTTTAGACCTAGAGAAGCCGTTCTATCTGTAGCTCTCTACCTCCTGCTGGGTGCCATTGGTCTACCTGTCTTTGCAGGGGGAGGTGCGGGATTTCACGTTTTAGTCGGTCCAAGTTCAGGCTATCTTTGGTTTGACCTTGTCTATGCTGGACTTACATCTTATCTCATCCATCAAAATAGTGGCCATATTCGCATTTTCCTAGCCAACCTCTTGGGCGATTCACTCGTCTTTGTCGGAGGTATTCTCAGCCTCCACTTCCTTGCTGGAATGCCATTCGACAAGGCACTCGCTGTTGGTGTCCTTCCCTTTATCCTCCCTGACCTTGGTAAGATCATTGCGATTAGTTTTATTGGTCGCCCTCTACTAGAACGATTGAAAAGCCTTCCATATTTTTCAAGATAAAAGAATAGTCCAGAACAATTGTTCTGGACTATTTCCTTTCCAATTACTTCCTAAGAACTAACTGAAAATCAACTCTCATCTAGAGATTATTTATTTTTACGGCTTACAAAGTACAATCCACCAGTCACTGCCATCAAAGCAAGTCCTGCAACTACTGCTGCGTTAGATGCTTTTTCACCAGTGTTAGGAAGTTGAGGTTTTTGTCCTGGTTTTCCTGGTTCATTTGGTTCACCTGGTGTTGGTTTTTCTGGAATGTATGTATTTGTGATATTGAAGCCTTCTACTTTAGATGTGTAACCTTTAACCGGAACTTCTACTACAGAGTATTTGAATTCTGTACCT
The DNA here is from genome assembly GCF_023109005.1 of Streptococcus oralis. Taxonomy (GTDB): domain Bacteria; phylum Bacillota; class Bacilli; order Lactobacillales; family Streptococcaceae; genus Streptococcus; species Streptococcus oralis_BU. The sequence goes on from NZ_JALDTU010000006.1 coordinate 47,792, forward strand.
TTAGAATCTTTATAACGCTCAAGTTCTGTAAACTCATAAGTCCAACCAGTTGCTTCTGAAGCTATTGCAGTTTTACCAGTATCTTTACCATCCGCAAGAAGTTTCACAGTGATAGAAGATGGACGAGCGTCTTTATGGTTTTCATCACCTTTCCAGATCTTCTTACCTTTTACAGATGTTTTCACTGGTGTGTATTCATTGATAACTGTGTACTTACCATCTTTGTCCGTAGTAACTGTTGAAGTATATTCTTTCACAGCTACTTCTTTGACAGTGTACTTGATTTCTTTACCATTTTCATACTTAGGAAGTTTTTTAGATTCGAACTTCCAGCCAGTTTTTTCTGAAACTTCAATTTCTTGAACAACTTTGTCGCCGTTAAGAATTTGAACTTTCACAGATGTTGTACGTTTGCCGTCTTGGTTGTTGTTATCTTTCCACACCTTAGTTCCTGAGGATAACTGTATCTGGATTGTGAGTGTTAGTCACTACTTGACCAGTCACAGAGGCTTCATAACCAGCTGGTACATCTACTTCCTTGATTGAGTAAGCGATCTCTTTACCAGCTTCGTACTGTGGAAGATTTGTGAAGGATGCTACCCAAGTGTTAGCGTCAGTCTTATCCTTAGCTGTCAAGGTCAATTTCTTACCTTCAACGGCTACTGGATCCGCATTTCCTACTTTTTTATAAAGTTGAACGGTTACGGACTCAGGACGTTTGCCGTCTTGGTTGTTCGCGTCGTTCCATACTTTTGTTACTTTGTAGTCGATTGCTTTAGGAGCATATTTGTTTGTGATGGTAAAGTCTGTAATAGTTGATTCGTATTCTGCTACGGCTTCTTCGGTTACAGTGTATTTGATTTCTTTACCATCTTTATATTTTGCTAATTTCGTGAATTCGACAGTCCAAGTTCCATCTGCGGCTGCTTGAACTTCTTTCGAATCAACTTTCTGACCGTCTGCTAAAAGATTGATTGTAATCTTGGTTGGACGTTTACCGTCTTGGTTGTTCGCGTCATCCCAGTTCTTAGTTGCTTTTACATCAACTGTTTCTGGAGAATAGCTATTTGTGATGGTGAACCCAGATGCAGCGTCACCAGTAACTTCTGGAGCGTAACCAGGAACAGTTACTTCTACTACAGTGTACTGGATAGGTGTGCCACCCTTATCAGCATCAAGGTCTGTGAAGCTTCCAGCCCAACCGTTCGCTTCAGTCAATGTAAGTGTCTTACCTGTATCTTGACCATCTGCAAGCAATTTAACTGTAACAGATGCTGGACGTTTACCATCTTGGTTGTCCTTATCATCCCATTCTTTTTTCACAGAAACTGAAGTTTTGGCTGGTGTGTATTTGTTTGTAAATACAAGATCTTTTGCTTCTTTTGAAGCTGTTGCTTTCAATTCAGTCGCGCTTACTTTTTCAACTGTTACTTCAACTTCTTGAACTGTCTTATCGTAAGTGATTCCTGCTTCAGATCCAGCAACTTCTGAGATGGTGTACTTGTGAGTTCCCACCTGGCTCTCATCATATGAGATTGGTGAGAAGGTCACTGTGCCGTCTGCAGCGTTTGTAACTGTTTCGACAACACTACCGTCTTCTTTCTTCAATTCGAAGCTGTATTTACCTGCTTCAAGGTCTTTACCTTCAAGAACTTTCTTAGCTCCAAGAGTTACACTTGTAGCTCCGGCTGGTGTGTAGACATTGGTGAAGGTTGTGCTATTAGCTGTACCATCACTGCTGTAATCAACAACTGCAGTCAGTTTACCATGACCGTCATCTGTTACAGTTACTTTAGCTGTGACTGTCTTAGAATCGTAGGTAATACCATTTTCAGTTGTACCAGCTTTTACTTCCTTGATAGTGTAAGTATAAGTACCTGCTTCATCGAAGGTCAATTCATGAAACTTAACTTTTCCATCTGCATCATTCTTCGCTGTTTCAACATTACCAGCCTGGTCTGTCAACGTAAATTCGAACTCATTTTCTTGAGCTCCTGTCGTACGACCAGTCAACTGCTTAGTTACTTCAAGAATGACCTTAGCATTAGTTGCTTTATAAGTATTTTTGAATGTCTGAATTCCACCATCGGTAGCTCTATTCACTGCACCAGTAAGTGATGGTGCAAGATTAGAACTAGGTGCTGAAGAGACCAAATTAGCTGACGGAAGTGCCACAGCAGTAATAGGATGATACAATACTGTCGCAACCAGTTTACCTTTTCCATCATCTGTTACACTTACTGTAACTGGTACTGTTCTAACATCGTAAGTCACACCATCGATGGTTTGATCAGCATTCACTTCAACAACAGTAAATTCGTATTCACCCGCTTTATCGAAAGGAATATCTTTGAAGACTACGCGACCAGCTGCATCGTTCTTAGCTCTTTGAACTTCTTGGCCATTTTTGTCTTTCAAGATAAATTCAAATTCTTCGTTTTGAAGAGGTGTTGGACGACCACCCACCAATTCTTTTTTGACTTCAATATCAGCCTTAGTTGGTGAAGTATCATAGGTGTTTGTGACAGTTAAATCAGCTGTTTGATTCGCTGTATAACCATCTACAGCAGTGACAAGATTGCCTTCATCATCAACTTCCATCACACTGTAAGTGTACTTCACGCCGTGCTCATCTGTCGCAGGAAGGTCTGTCCATTCTACAGTTCCATCTGTTTTGGGAACTTCTTTTTGACTAACACCAACTACTTCTTCAATCGCTCCACCTTCTGGCGTACGATAGAGTTTGAAGTAGACAGTTGGACGAATATGTTCCTGACCGCCAACCCAGACTTTCTTAGCCGTCACGTTTGTCTTTGGAACTTCGTAAGTGTTGGTGACTTTGTTGTTTCCGTTATAGGATACAACATAGCTGTTGTCGCCTACTTTGACTTTCTCTCCTTCTTTCAGAGGAAGACCCGTCTGATCTTCAAGTTCTCGAACAGAATAAACTAGCTTGCTTCCATCAACATCACGTTCAGAAAGTTGATTTTTCCACTTATAAGTGTAGACACCGTTCGACACGGTTACTTCAGGGGTGTAGTTCCCAGTAACAGGTTTTGAATCTGCAACAGTTTTTCCTTCTTTGTGCACATACAAACCGAGTTTGACTTTTTTGTAGTCAGTTGCTTTTCCGTTTACCCAAGTCTTGGTTGCTTCAAAGTCAACTGTCACACGTTTGTTAGAGATATTGAGGGGAACACCTTTTCCATCTTTCATCTCAACTTCAAACTCTTGACTATTTACCTGATAGCCTGATTTAGGAGTTTTTTCTTTAACGATATACTGACCATTATTGAGAGCCTTTGAGACAGCTATCCCATCCGCATCTGTTGTAACGGTATCAACCAAATTATTAGTGGTTTTCTCACGGATTTCAAAGACAACGCCTGCCAACTTAACATCTGCATCCGCTTCATCGTATTTTGTGATTTTGATCTTACCAGCAATATCAGCTGTGACTGACGCACCTACAGATTTAACCGTCTTTAAATTAAACGTTGCTTCTGTTCTGGTTCCAATACTACCTCCGTAGTTTTCCCAAATAAGTTGTGGTTGATTATCAATCAAGTACTGCGCTGAGTTACTTATCGTTGAAGTATCTGCTGGTGAGGACGTATCATAAGTTAAAAAAAAGCTCTTTGTACCCATATTAGTCGGCATGAGCAACTCAAATCCTCGTTTCCCGTTGACAAAGGTCAACAAAGCTTTTTTATCTGAGTTAGCCTTGTATACCTCCGGATCGGTTGTGATTTCGTATTCATCACCTAAATGTTTAAGAGCAGATGAATTCGTATTCGTCGTTTCGAATTCCGCTTCATGCATATAGAAAGTACCTTCCACATAGTTAGCAAAGGCTCCCTTTGAAACGTCATCTGTAATCTTCACCACATGTCCAGTCATATCTTTCTTAGCGCGATTAATTTTCATTTGAAAATGTGCTCTCGCCTTATTGTTATCGTTATAACCGTACTTTGTAATAGTTTCTCCAATCACGTCAGTCTGTTCATATTTATTCACTTTATACGTGATGGTCTGTTTTTTACCATCTGGTAAAACATAGGTAACCGTTTTCCCCTCTTTTTTGAGCGTTTCAGTTGCTTCTGCAACAAAGTCCCCACGAATATTTTGCTTGTCCTCCACCTTTTCGTTGAAAGTAAATACCAGCTGATGGTTAGCATTATCCACCTGGACAGTCCCCATTTTGGTATTTGATGTCGAATCAATCAAATCCAGACTACCATCCGTCAAACTCAAGTTATTTGGAGCTTTTACGATAAAGTAATCACCAGGCTTAATCACGTTCGCCTGTACACCAGGGAATGAGAATTCACCTGAATATTTCAATTTCATCGAAGTATCATTTGAACCATGAATTCCTTCAGTCTTGCTTCCTGTAGATGCTATAGTAATCTCCAACTTCTCGACATGGGCCTTATCGGTAACATCAGTTGCAGCATGTGCTTCACCTGTCGGGAAGAATATCAGCAATAGCAAAAGAGGGAATACTAGAAAACCTAGTACTTTCTTTAGTTTATCCATAAAAAATCCTTTCTATTTGATTAAATTTAATTGAGAAGTATGTCACATCTGTTCAGTAGGCAACACCCCTTTCAATTGCTAGATTTACCATAAGACTCTTCCTATGGTAGCTGCGACGGCTACTTGCTATGGCTAGTAATACTGCTCAAAGTAATGATTTAATTTAATCTTTAATAGGATTTCTTACTCACTTATGAATGAAAACTCGCAAAATATCATTCATCTTATTATACCATAACCTCAAGTATTATATTAAGTTTTTATGAATATTCCTCAAAGAAAAAATTTACAGTTTGTCTACTTTCATCATGAAATACATAGTGAGTTCATATTGGTGTTTAAGGTATTTGGATTATAAAAGTTCTCAAACATTATAAATTTCAAGGTATATTATCAACAAAAACATTTTCTAAAATACAATCTAGAATAAGCTCATGGAAGATGGATAGTTTTAAATTATATATTATGCAATACACACTTTGTTCTTTATACATCATTTTAAAGTTTTTATTACATTATTTTTTCTCTTATAGTTTAGCAAAATAGACACTTTTTATATCATTCATTAGGAGAATTGTTGATTCTATGTTATAATTTATCTAGTAATATAAACAATATTAAAATGTTTTATCGCTGTAATTCTTTACCAACAGTTTCTTTTAAGTTGTCAATTTTATCTAATATTTTAATTAATGCCTATTCACAATTTATTTCATAGAAAGGACACTTATGACTAAAGATACTCGAGATTCTATCGTTTCTGCTTTTATATCACTAGCTAAACAAAATCCTCAAAGTAGTTCCTTCACAATGAGTGAAATTGCTAAAAAAGCTGGTATTTCAAGACAAGCGATTTATCAAAAATATTTTCATAACTATGATGATATTATCAAATATATTCACGAACAAGCAGATCAACAAATTTTCCAGATATTTAATAATTATTGTTCAAGAAGGGATGGAAATCCGATTGAGTGTTTTGCAAATTTTGCGATTCCTTTGATCTATGAAAATAGGAATATCATTCGAACACTTTTTATAACTCAAGCAGATCCTGGTTGGAAGGAGTTCCTAAGAGATACTTATTCAAAATGGATTCTAAAGAATGTCCACTACAACAAGGAATTTGATTTTAGTGAAGATGACATGACCTATGTCGTCACAAACATGATTATCACTTTTATTGAAGCTTGGATACGAAAAGAGAACCCTACTCCACCAGAAAAGTTTAAAAAAACGTTTCTCCTATTAACAACAATATCTCTTCGAGACTATATGATTTTACAAGAAAAGGATAGTGAGTAAAATTCACTATCCTTCTCTCATTTCCCGCCTTTAAAGGCATCCACCATTACCTGAAATTCTTCATTTGTAAGAGTAATTCCCTTGCCCATTTTAGTATGATCTGGGCTCCAAGCGCGAATGTCAAACTTTGCAGGGGCTCCATTAAAGCTGACGCGATTGATTTCCTTGGTCCATCCTTTTTCATTTTCAGACAGGGTCAGTAAGTGTTCTTCGATTTCAAATGTAAATTCTGCCATTTTGTTCTCCTTTTAAGTTTTCATTAGATTATTCGAAAAATCTTGTAGTTTTTAGAAAAATTTTATATAATGTGGATATGTAAGGAGGGAGGATTCTATGAGACAGGCATTCCAACTAGTTCTAGATAAACTACATAGTTTTCTCAATGGGAATGATGATCATCCTAAAATCGAGGACAACTCCCTCACTGCTATGATTGAACAAGCCATCCAGAAAAAGACGGCTGTTCATGTGATACTTGCAGAAACAAGTTTTACGGGTGATATTATCAAACACGACGCCAATCGCCAACAAATTATCGTCAAGAATTTTTCAAAAAACGTGACTCGAATCATTCGTATCAGTGATATTAAACGGCTTCGTTTTGTTCCCTCAACCGTACAACAAGCTCAGAAAAGTCTATTTAAGAAAGAGTGAGATGTTCATTGCATCCCACTCTTTTTCTTAACGGATTTGTTCAAAATGAAGATGAACGGCGATATGGTCGCCATAACCACTTCTCTCCAAATCGCGTTGCAAGCGATAAGAGATATAGTGCTCTGCAATGGTAATGTAGCCAGCTCCAAGTAAGCGGTGCTCAACCATTGACTGGATCATGCTGATAGTCGCACGTTCCACTTTTGCTTCTTCCAAGTCCAAAACGACTTTTTTAGTAACTTGAGCTAAGTTTTGACGCAGGTCATCGGTCAAAACATAAACTGTTTGAGCTGCTTTTAGGACAGCTTGGTAAATTTTATCTGGATCAAATTCAGCAATTTCTCCATTACGTTTGATTACTTGCATAAGGTTCTCCTTTATTCTTTGTTTTCTTTGATTTCAGCCAGCATCTTTTCTTCCTCTGCTGTCAGTTGATAGTTTTCTAGCAGGTCAGGTCTGCGCTCGTACGTTTTCTTTAGACTCTCATACAGTCGCCACTGGCGAATTTTTTCATGGTGCCCACTCATGAGCACATCTGGAACCACCATGCCACGATAGTCATAAGGGCGAGTGTACTGAGGATATTCGAGAAGTCCTGAAGAAAAGCTATCGTCCTGGTGACTAGACTCCTTACCAATCACTTCTGGTATCAAGCGCACAGTCGCATCAATCATGGTCATGGCCGCCAATTCTCCTCCAGTCAAGACATAGTCTCCTAGGGAAATCTCATCGGTTACCAGGGTCTTGATGCGCTCGTCATACCCTTCATAGTGACCACAAATAAAGATCAGTTCATCTTCCTGAGCCAAATCCTCAGCGTAAGCTTGATCGAACTGTTTCCCAGCAGGATCAAGAAGAATGACGCGGGGATTTTTCTTTTCAATGGCATCAAAGGCATCGAAAATGGGTTGAGCACGGAGCAACATCCCCTGACCGCCTCCGTAAGGTTCATCGTCCACGTGACGGGCTTTTTCAGCGTATTCTCTGAAATTATGGTAGTGGATATCCAAGAGCCCTTTTTCTCGAGCCTTTCCAACAATCGAGTGCTCCAACGGAGAAAACATCTCAGGAAAGAGGGTTAAAATATCAATCTTCATCGTCTAACCCTTCTAAGATTTCCACTTCGACCCGCTTGTTTGGAATATCAACATTGAGAACTACTGGCGGAATGTAAGGTAAAAGCAAATCTCGCTTGCCTTTTCGCTTGACCACCCAGACATCATTGGCTCCTGGTTGCAGAATCTCCTTGATAGTTCCTATCAAGTTATCTCCCTCGTAAACATCCAAACCGATAATCTCGTGATAATAGAATTCCCCATCGTCTAAGTCGTTCAAATCTTCCTCAGCGACCTTGAGACTATAACCCTTGTACTTTTCAATTGCATTGATATGGTACATGTCTTTGAATTTGATAATGTCAAAATTCTTATGCTTACGGTGGCTAGCGATGATCACTGTTTGAACAAACTGATCTTTTTCATCGAATAAAGCCAGCTCTGCCCCTTTTTTAAATCGTTCTTCTGCAAAATCCGTCACAGACAAGACTCGCATCTCACCCTGTAGACCCTGCGTATTAACGATTTTCCCAACATTAAAGTAGTTCATCTTGTCTCCTGTATCTATTTCTATCCTTTATTTTATCACGTTCTAGGGATTTTCACAAGTTGGATAGGTCCTATCTTACAAGGCTACTACTTCTTCAAAAAATTCACCAACTATCTGATTAAACTCTTTAGGGTGGTCATTCATCGGTTGGTGTTTGCTATCTGAAATCGTTACTTGACGCGCATTGGGATTCAAGGCAATGATACCATCATAGATTATTTTTAGGTGTTTGGGAAAATCGTTTTCACCTCTTACTAATAGCATAGGGGGATTTCCATGATAACCTTCTATCTCATGGACAGCCAAAAAACCTGTGATACCAAGGTTCAAAAAAACATCTCGTCCGGTTTCTATAATGGCCGTCTTGACCAATTCTCTTGTGATAGGATTATCTGTACACATTTTTGAGTTCTTATCTGCAATCACCTTCCAAGGAATCGTTTTATACATAAGAGAAGAATATTTTATGCGATTTCTCTCTTTATCCGATAGGTAACGATGCTGTCCCCAACTATCTACCATGACCAAGGCTAGAACTCGATCTGGATGACGATAGGTATACTCTTGAAGTGGATTTCCTCCCCAAGAATGTCCGACCAATATCACCTTATCTAGCTGGAAATAGGACAAAATAGCATCTACATCTTGAACAGCACCTTCTAAGTCAGGTAGGCCAACTTTCATAGGTGATTCCCCCTGCCCTCGAACATTGACAAAGTAAAGGTCAAATCCATCAAAAGCATCATACTGGTGGGCCCACATCTGACTACGTCCACAAGCTCCATGATAGAAAATAATATGCCCTTTACTTGAGCATCCAGGGCGATGATAAACAACCAAATCACAATCTAAGACTGGTATAGTGTGACGCTCTAACATCTCGTGTTTTCTGTTATAAAAGGCAATAGCTTCAGCTATATCATTTTGCTTCATTTCTACACTCTCTCCTCTTTATCCTAGTATCATTCTTTTATCTATTTTATCATGCTATATTAAAGTCATCGTTCTCTAAATTTGATTTCATTAAAAATTTTGAATTTTCTGCATTATTTAGATAAAGAAAAAGGCTGCTAAGCAATCTTTACTTTTTTCTCATCAGATTCATGCCTAAAATTCCAGCAATAATCAAAGTTGCTCCGAACACATGGTAACTAAAAATTGGTTCGTGGAGGATAAGCTCCGGCTAGAATGGTCAAAACTGTTCCAAGATTACCAAAGACACTGACGGATGATGCTCCGAGGCGAACAATAGCATAGATAGAGAGACTACCAGTCACGATTGAGACCGCTGGTAATGTTCGAGTAAGTAGGCTTGTAATTGTCTGATCGTTAAATCTTTCATCTTCTCCTCCTCAAAAAAAGCGAGACATCTGTCCCGCTTTTTTTATTTTTCATCGATAACGATTCTTACTTTCTTGTCTTCAGTTGGGACAGAGTAGACAATCGTTCTTATCGCTGAGATAGTGCGACCCTTACGACCAATAACACGACCAACATCGCTCTGGTCAAGATCCAAGTGATACTCCAAAAACTCTGGTGTGTCTTCAATCTTAATAGTTAAGGCATCAGGTTGTGAAATCAAAGGTTTCACAATCGCAATAATGAGATTTTCAATCGTATCCATCTGTCAACCTACTTTAAACTTATTTTGAGAATTTAGAATCGTGGAATTTTTTCAATACGCCTTCTTTTGAAAGGATGTTACGAACTGTATCTGAAGGTTGAGCTCCATCAGCCAACCATGCAAGAACGCGGTCTTCTTTCAAAGTTACTTGGTTTTCAGCAACAAGTGGGTTGTAAGTTCCAACTGTTTCGATGAAACGTCCGTCACGTGGTGAACGTGAGTCTGCTACGTTGATACGGTAGAAAGGTTTTTTCTTAGAACCCATACGAGTCAAACGGATTTTAACTGCCATTTTTTAATGTCTCTTTTCTTATTTTTTATTTCGGTGAAATAGCTGAGCTATTTAGCACATGTTCTATTATAGCAGATTTTTGACAAGTGTCAAGAAAAAAACTTGACAGAGTATCATTTTTCTAAAACATCTAAAAATTTCTTAACTAAAGTCTATAAACAATAAATACCAGTATCTATTACACGGACTAAAAAAATATAGATTTTATAGAGTTTTATCTATAGCTAGCCTTAGATTTCTGTACACTTACTTTTTTTTCTATTATTTTATTAATAATATTACTGACATCACTTTCACTTAATGCGCATTTAGGACCTATGTATATTTCTTCGATTGCTGACGGGTCAAAATCTAATTTAACAAACTCGGTAATATTATTATCCCCTGTAATTCTAAAATCATGTTCTAATTCTACTGGATTCCATTTTTCATGAAAAGCACCATAACTGTTAACTATTGTCTCAAATTTCAAATCATCACAATAAATAAGTCGAACTTCTTTTTCTTCTTCAAATGCTCGATTTTTATATTTTGCAAGTTCTGGAATTAACTCGTGCAAAAAAATCTCTAGTTGCTCTTCTTTTTTAGTAACATTTTTTTCTCTTATCACTACATCTGTTTGATCAGCTATTATTTCCACATCATTTTCTTTACTATCGTAAACTACGCCATTAGTATAAATTACTTCTTCAAGAAGTATATTCGATGCAGCACTCAATTTCTCTAGATTAAATCCTATAGAAACCCCCGTCCCATCTTCTGCGTAGGCTCTCCATTGGCTCAATATATCCGGTTCTTTAGAAAAACAGCTAATGTAAACACTTTTCTGTCCTCTAGAATCTAATTTTTTCATAAGTTCTTCAAAAGTAAAATCTAAATGTGAACGCAATTTCATCATTTCAAAAATTGATTCTGGCAAATCAAAATCCACTCCACTTAAAGTAGTGTCTTCACTATTTAATTTTTCAAGATACCATTTTATTTCTAAACTATCATTCATCTTTAATGGATCCGAAAGATAAATTTGTTTATTCTTAATAATATTTAAAAAAGTATTTAAAGAACAATAATAATAACCAAGCATATATACACCTCTAAATATATATTTATTTATATATAGCATAAATTGATTTCGGAGTCAATTTTTAGAGTAAAAATAATCTTCAAAAAAATTTGATTTTAAAGAATCTATAATTTAACAATTATTAGGACTGTCTAAGATAAAGGCTGCAGATCTGGACCAAGTCCTTCATTACAACTTGACAGAAGAAGAATTAGCAACTCACTTTTCGATTCGTAGCTACGGATTAACTCCTAAGGGAGAGCAGATACTGGAATAGTAACAGGAAATTATCGACCGACATCCGAAGAAAAATCTCTAATTAAAGCAATTTTCAGTAAATTGTCTTATCACTAAAATTTGAAATCACCTCCCTTTTAGGGTACAATGGTAGAAATGAATTTTTGAGAGGAAAATAATGAAAAAACTAGCAACCCTTCTTTTACTATCATCTATTGCCCTTGCTGGATGTACTAGTATCCAACGAGGTCTCCGTGGTGATGACTATGTCGACTCTAGTATCTCAGCTGAAGAAAGCTCAAAAGCAGCTGCGCAGGCTGCCAAAGATTTAAATGACGCACTCACCAATGAAAATGCCAACTTCCCTCAACTTTCTAAAGAAGTTGCTCAAGATGAAGCCGAAGTCATTTTACACACAAATCAAGGCGATGTACGTATCAAACTTTTTCCAAAACTAGCACCGCTAGCAGTTGAAAACTTCCTTACTCACGCTAAGGAAGGCTACTATAACGGTATCACCTTCCACCGTGTAATTGATGGTTTTATGGTACAAACTGGAGATCCTAAAGGAGATGGTACAGGTGGCCAATCCATCTGGCATGATAAGGATAAAACAAAGGACAAGGGAACTGGTTTCAAAAATGAAATCTCTCCTTACCTGTACAATATCCGAGGTGCACTTGCTATGGCTAACACTGGTCAACCAAACACCAACGGTAGCCAGTTTTTCATCAACCAAAACTCAACAGATATTTCTGCTAAACTTCCTACAAGCAAGTATCCTAAAAAAATCATCGAAGCTTATAAAGAAGGCGGAAATCCTAGTCTAGACGGCAAACACCCTGTCTTTGGTCAAGTGATCGAGGGCATGGATGTTGTTGATAAGATTGCCAAGGTTGAAAAGGATGAGAAAGACAAACCAACTACTGCTATCACCATTGATAGTATCGAAGTGGTGAAAGACTACGATTTTAAATCCTAAACAACCTAAAAATACAGTATCCGCATTCGATACTGTATTTCTTTTTTCCTCATTTTTAAGTTAGCTTGTTAAAGTCCCATATTTGGTCCATCCAGCCTTCATAGAAATCTGGCTCGTGACAGACCATGAGGATACTTCCTCTGTACTCTTTGAGAGCCCGTTTGAGTTCATCCTTAGCATCCACATCCAAATGGTTGGTAGGTTCGTCAAGTACTAAAACGTTGTTTTCACGATTCATCAAGAGACAGAAGCGCACCTTGGCTTGTTCTCCACCCGACAAGACCTGAATTTGACTTTCGATATGCTTAGTTGTCAAACCACAACGAGCAAGGGCAGCCCGAACTTCTGCTTGGTTAAGTGCAGGAAAGGCGTTCCAGACAGCCTCTAGTGGTGTTTGACGATTACCCCCTTCTACTTCCTGCTCAAAGTAGCCAAGTTCAAGGTAGTCGCCACGTTCAATTTCCCCAGCGATTGGCGGAATAATGCTCAAGAGAGACTCCAGGAGAGTTGTTTTCCCGATACCATTTGCCCCAATAATAGCAACCTTTTGATTGCGTTCAAAGGTGAGGTTTAAAGGCTTGGTAAGGGGACGGTCATAACCAATCTGCAAGTCCTTGGCTTGGAAGATAAAGCGCCCAGGCGTACGAGCTGGTTTGAAATCAAAGGATGGTTTTGGCTTTTCACTTTGAAGTTCGATAATATCCATCTTATCCAATTTCTTCTGACGAGACATGGCCATATTTCGTGTTGCAACACGGGCTTTATTTCGGGCAACAAAGTCTTTGAGGTCGGCAATTTCTTTCTGTTGGCGTTCATAGGCCGCTTCCAACTGAGATTTTTTCATAGCATAGACTTCTTGGAACTGGTAGTAGTCACCAGAGTAACGCGTCAGCTGTTGATTTTCCACATGGTAGACGATATTGATTACGTCGTTGAGGAAAGGAATATCATGCGAAATAAGAACAAAGGCATTCTCATAGTTTTGGAGATAACGCTTGAGCCAGTCAATGTGTTCAGCATCCAAGTAGTTGGTTGGCTCGTCAAGCAACAAAATATCTGGTTTTTCAAGGAGAAGTTTAGCCAAAAGGACCTTGGTTCTTTGTCCACCTGATAATGCTGTTACATCCGTATCCATGCCATAGTCCATGACACCGAGAGCACGCGCTACTTCATCAATCTTAGCATCCAAAGTATAGAAGTCACGACTCTCCAAACGGTCTTGGAGTTCGCCAACTTCTTCCATCAGCGCATCGATATCGGCTCCGTCTTCCGCCATCTCCATATAGAGGTCATTGATACGTGCTTCTGCTTTAAATAGCTCATCAAAGGCCGTACGGAGCACATCACGAACAGTTTGACCTTCCTTTAGCACAGCGTGCTGGTCCAGATAGCCAGCAGTCACATATTTGGACCACTCCACCTTCCCTTCATCTGGCAACATCTTACCAGTCACGATGCTCATAAAGGTTGATTTTCCCTCACCATTGGCACCGACTAAACCGATGTGTTCTCCCTTGAGGAGACGGAAAGACACATCTTCAAAAATTGCACGGTCACCAAAACCGTGACTCAGATTTTTAACTTCTAAAATACTCATTCTAATTCCTTATCTTGTTTTTATGCAATCCTTTATAGAGGAGCCAAGCCAGATAGCTACCCAAGGTATTGGTCCACAAATCATCAATCTCAAAGACCCTATTAAAATCAAAGAAAAAGTCTAAGACCAGCTGCGTGCATTCAATTCCTAAGCTCAGAAGAAAACTGAAAAATAGGATTTTTTTCGTTTTTCGTAAGTTTGGATAGAGGTAGAGCAGTTGAAAGACTAGTGGGAAGAGCAAGAAGACATTTAAAATGTTCTGCAAAAAGATCCAAATGACTTGTCCCAAACTGGTCACTTCACCCAGATTCCAAAGGGAGTTTAAAGGAGTTAAAAGAAAAACCAGGCGTCCAAAAGTTTGAATACCTGGAGTTTCCACTCCTGTAGGAAGTTGAGGCTGGGGAGTGAAGCAAAAACAGACAATGCATAGGCTATAAACAGCCACTCCCAATCTTAAGGTTAATTCTCTTTTTTTAGTCATTTTATGGATTTACCGCTGCGACTGCCTTCTGGCGGTCACGTTTCATTGTATTGGAGCGTAATTGTCCACAAGCTGCATCAATATCAGTACCATGTTCTTGACGAACAACACAGTTGACCCCTTTTTTCTTGAGGGTATCGTAGAAGGCCATCACGCGCTCTTTAGGACTACGGCTATATTGGTCATGTTCACTAACTGGGTTATAGGGAATCAAGTTTACATAAGACAATTTCTTGATATTTTTGAGCAATTCCGCCAGCTCCAAGGCTTGTTCAACACCGTCGTTGACTTCATTGAGCATGATGTATTCAAAGGTCACACGGCGATTGGTTGTTTCGATATAGTACTCAATGGCTGCAAAAAGTTTTTCAATCGGAAAGGCACGGTTGATCTTCATGATGCTTGAGCGCAATTCATTATTGGGTGCGTGAAGGGAAACAGCGAGATTGACCTGTACGCCTTCATTAGCAAAGTCACGAATTTTATGGGCCAAACCTGAAGTTGAAACTGTGATGTGACGAGCACCGATAGCCATTCCCTTGTCATCATTGATGGTACGGACAAAATTCAAAACATTGTTGTAGTTATCAAATGGTTCACCAATTCCCATGACAACGATATGGCTGACACGTTCGTCCTTACCACGCTCATCAAAGTATTTCTGAACCAACATGATCTGCGCTACGATTTCCCCGTTATTAAGGTCACGTTGCTTCTTAATCAAACCAGAGGCACAGAAGGTACAACCGATATTACAACCGACCTGAGTGGTCACACAGACTGACAAACCGTAGTGTTGACGCATCAGTACTGTCTCAATCAACATGCCATCTGGCAACTCAAAAAGATACTTAACGGTACCGTCAGCTGACTCTTGCACAATTCGTTGTTTCAAAGGATTTACGACAAACTGCTCATTGAGCTTAGCAATCAAATCCTTGGAAAGATTGGTCATTTCTTCAAATGACTGGACACGTTTACGGTAGAGCCATTCCCAGATTTGATCTGCACGGAATTTCTTTTCTCCTTGCTCTAATACCCATTCTTGCATGGTTTGACGTGTTAAACTATAAATAGACGGTTTCATCTCTTCTCCTTATTCTCTATCTATTTCTGACGAATGACAAAATGGCGCTGTCCCTTGTCCTCTTTCTGAGACTTTTGGTCCTTATGACGACGTCTATTTCGCTTATCCGCATTTGGTTTTCTCTTGTTTTGCGAAGGTTTCTTGCCTCTTCTAGAAGGGTTTTCCTCCTCTTTTTTACGCATTTTCTTGTCAAATGAAGCACGCTTCGGTGCTTGATTTTCAAGGACAAAATAGGCACAGCCATAACTACAGTACTCTAAAAGATAATCTTGTAAGCGACTGATCTTTTCATTTTTTTCCTCTGTTCGGTCGTCTTTATAAAAGCCACGTAGACGGAGCTGTTCATTGCTCCAGTCCCCCACGACATAATCAAACTTGGTCAACACTTCTGAAAAGCGCTGATTAAAGACTGTCACATCGAAAGCATCCTTGATATTTTCAACCAAGGTAAAAGCAATCCCTTCAGTCTCAACCTTATCCCCATTTACCTGAAATTCTGGGCCAGGAAACTTGTTATAGTTGTATAATTCAGGTGCAATTTCTTTACGCATAGTCTTCCTTTTCCACGATTACTTAACACTCTATTTTACCATAATTTCTGGCAATTAGCACATTTCTCATAAAAATGAAAAAAGTCTGACGATTTTGTCAGACTTCTGCCATATAAAGCAAAAAGAGAAGAATGGCTCTTCCCTTCCTATTTTTTTATTTTGCTGCTGCGTAAAGCTCATCTACTTTGTTCCAGTTGATAACTGAGAAGAAAGCTTTGATATAGTCAGGACGCACGTTGCGGTATTTCACGTAGTAAGCATGTTCCCAAACGTCCAAGCCCAAGATTGGTTTTTTGCCTTCTGAGATTGGTGTGTCTTGGTTTGCTGTTGAAGTTACTTCAAGCTTCCCTTCTTTGTTGACAACCAACCACGCCCATCCAGATCCGAAGCGAGTTGTAGCTGCTGCTGTAAAGGCTGCTTGGAACTCTTCAAATGAACCAAATGTTGCATCGATTGCTGCTGCAAGTTCTGCTGAAGGAGCTGTTTTTTCAGGAGTCATCAATTCCCAGAAAAGAGCGTGGTTCAAGTGTCCCCCGCCGTTATTGATAAGCGCTTGGCGGATATCAGCTGGGATAGATTCTACATCAGCAAGCAAGGCTTCAAGGTCTTCACCGATTTCAGGGTGTTTTTCAAGAGCAGCATTCGCATTGTTGACGTAGGTTTGATGGTGCTTGTCATGGTGCAAGTGCATTGTTTCAGCATCGATATATGGTTCCAAAGCGTCGTATGCATATGGAAGATCTGGTAAGATAATAGCCATCTGTAATACCTCTTTTTCTTTCTATATGAAAATGATAACGCAATCATCCTCTTTTTTCAAGTTTTTTGCTCAATTTGCCTCAGTCGCAATCTGCAAGAGTGCCTTTTCAAACAAGTAACTTTTTTCATAGACACCTGTCTTAATCTGGTAGTCTGTTTCAATCAAATAAGAAATTGCTTGTTTGAGAAAGGCCAAGGAAATCCCTCTCGAATCTCTGAACGCGAACTTGATTTGATAAGGATTAGGATTGCGTCCCAAGTAAGTTCCCAGACTGCTTGCAATCTGCGATTCCGTCTGACCAGTCTCTGATAAAATTTTCACCTGAGTAAAGGTTCGAAACTGTCCTAACATGACAGCTATGAGCTTGATTTCGTCCTCCCCTTGCAAGGTCAAATCTCTAACCAAGTCACGCGCCTGGTCAATCTTTTTACCCAAGATAAACTGAGTCAAATCAAAAATATTGTCCTGCAAGGTCTTGGGAACAGCCTCGACAATATCCTTCTCCTCAATCACTCCATCGGACTTATAAGACTGCAAAAAAAGGAGATTTTTCTGGATTTCACTAAATTGAAAACCAGACTTGATGAGTAGATTTTCAAAGGATTGCCCCACAAACTGCAGACCTTGTGTCTGACTCCATTTTTGGAAATACTGGCGCAGTTCTTGTTCCTTGGGTTCAATAGCATCAAATACTGTCGCATCTCGTTTGAGCAATTTGACCATCCGTCTTTTACTATCTAACTTTCCTTCTGCAAAAATCAAGAGTTTAGTCGTCGGCGAAGGGTTATCAAGGTATTCTTCAAATGACTTGAGCTCATCATCTGTTAAAAAACGTTTCTTGGCTGTTGTAATATCGACAAAATGGTCTAATATCACGATTTTCTCATCCGCAAAGAAAGGGAGACTGACCAGCTCCAACTCTAAGTCTTTATAAGCTACTTCTTTCATATCAAAGTAAGCAAAATTGAGATCAGCTGGATCATAACCAATCTGTTTCAACACTTGACTCTTCATAACTTCAAACTGGCCCTGATCTGTCCCTGTAAATAGGTTCAAGCTAGATAGATTTGATAAAGTCAACTTCTGACTGTCTTCAATGGCTAGCATCTTCTCTCCTTTCTTCTTATTTTTTATTAAACTTAATCAATATAGCGCAATTTCCCACGGAAATCTTCTAGGCTCTCGTACCCTTTTTCCGCCATAATAGCTTTCAGTTCATTGGTAATTCGTTCAAAAGCACCAACACCTTCCTTGTGGAGAGTCGTTCCTACTTGCACCATACTAGCACCACAGAGGATATGTTCAAAAGCATCACGACCCGTTAGAACACCACCCGTTCCGATGATTTGGATTTGAGGATTTAAACGTTGGTAGAAGGCGTGCACATTAGCAAGAGCAGTCGGTTTGATATACTCTCCACCAATGCCACCAAAACCATTTTTAGGACGAATCACGACAGACTCGTCTTCTATATAAAGGCCGTTTCCGATAGAGTTAACACAGTTGACAAACTTGAGTGGATATTTGTTGAAAATAGCAGCCGCTTGGTCAAAGTGAACAATATCAAAATAAGGTGGCAATTTGATCCCAAGAGGTTTGGTAAAGTAGGCAAAGACTTCAGACAAGATACGGTCTGTTGTCTCAAAATCATAGGCAATCTGAGGTTTTCCTGGAACATTTGGACAAGAGAGATTAAGCTCTGTCAGTCCTTTAAACTCACTCTCTTGGACTTTTTTCAAGATGGTATGTGTTTCCTCTGGAGACATGCCGACTAGAGATAGGAAGAAAGTACGGTTTGGCTCCTTTTCCTGCAAGTCCAAAAGATAGTCCAGATAATAGTCTAAACCATTATTTGGCAAGCCCATAGAGTTGATAGAACCAAGTGGAACATCCTGGTAACGTGGTTCAGGATTTCCCTGACGAAATTCCAAGGTCGCTGTCTTCGTGACAAAGGTTCCCGCTGCTGAGTTTTTGACTCCTTCAAGTTCCTCTATTGTCATACAAGCCACACCTGCTGCGTTCATCAAGCAATTGTCAAACTCAAAGCCAGCTATTTGTGTTTTCGTTAATACCATGATTCTGATCCTCCAGATTCCTTTTATTTCTAATATTATACCATACTTTCAAATTTTCTCTTTGAGAAACTAATTTCTATCTAAAACGTTCGGTTTTGTAAATTGAAAGAATTTTTAGAAAATTTCTGTTTTTTTCTTTACACTCAAAAAAATTTCTGCTATAATGGCTCATGTAATAAAATATAACAACAAAAAGGAGAACGATATGACATCTGCTAAAGACTATATCCAAAGCGTGTTTGAAACTGTAACAGCTCGTAATGGGCACGAGGCTGAATTTCTCCAGGCGGTTGAGGAATTCTTCAGTACCTTGGAGCCTGTCTTTGAAAAACATCCTGAGTATATTGAAGAAAACATCTTGGCACGTATCACCGAGCCTGAGCGCGTGATTTCTTTCCGTGTTCCTTGGGTTGACCGTGATGGAAAAGTCCAAGTGAACCGTGGTTACCGTGTTCAATTCAACTCAGCTGTTGGACCATATAAAGGCGGACTTCGTTTCCACCCAACTGTAAACCAAGGGATCTTGAAATTCCTCGGATTTGAACAAATCTTTAAAAACGTCTTGACTGGCCTTCCAATCGGTGGAGGTAAAGGGGGATCAGACTTCGATCCTAAAGGAAAGACTGATGCTGAAGTGATGCGCTTCTGCCAAAGCTTTATGACAGAATTGCAAAAATACATCGGACCATCACTTGACGTCCCAGCTGGCGATATCGGTGTTGGTGGACGTGAAATTGGTTACCTTTACGGACAATACAAACGCCTTAACCAATTTGATGCTGGTGTCTTGACTGGTAAACCTCTTGGATTCGGTGGTAGCTTGATTCGTCCAGAAGCAACTGGTTACGGTTTGGTTTACTATACTGAAGAAATGCTCAAAGCTAATGGTAACAGTTTTGCTGGTAAAAAAGTGGTTATTTCAGGTTCTGGTAACGTAGCTCAATATGCTCTTCAAAAAGCAACTGAACTTGGTGCAACTGTTATCTCTGTATCTGACTCAAATGGTTATGTCATTGATGAAAATGGTATCGACTTCGACCTTCTAGCAGATGTGAAGAATAACCGTCGTGCACGTTTGACTGAGTACGCTGCTGAAAAAGCCACTGCTACTTACCATGAAGGTTCTGTATGGACTTACGCTGGGAACTACGACATCGCTCTTCCATGTGCGACTCAAAACGAAATCAATGGTGAAGCAGCTAAACGCTTGGTTGCCCAAGGCGTTGTCTGTGTATCTGAAGGTGCCAACATGCCAAGCGATCTTGATGCGATTAAAGTCTACAAAGAAAACGGAATCCTTTACGGACCTGCCAAAGCTGCCAACGCTGGTGGTGTAGCTGTATCTGCCCTTGAAATGAGCCAAAACAGCCTTCGCCTTTCATGGACCCGTGAAGAAGTTGATGGACGCCTCAAAGACATCATGACAAACATCTTCAACACAGCTAAAACAACTGCTGAAACATATGGTCTTGGTACTGATTACCTTGCAGGAGCTAACATCGCTGCCTTCGAAAACGTAGCCAACGCTATGATTGCCCAAGGTATTGTTTAAGATTCATTTGCTCAATCCTCAATCACTATGATTGGGGATTTTTAGGTTGACTTCAAAAAAGTTCACTATTTAAAATAGTAAGCTTAGAATCAAGATTTATTTTACTTCTACTAAGGCAAAAGACAGGCATTCGACTATTTCATTTACTGCCTCATCTATATCTAGTTCCTCATTATCATTCAACATCATTGGGAGAACATAAGAAAGACTCAAGGCTAAAATATAGCGAACGATCCTTTCGTTTGACCAATTTCTGATAAGGCCCTTCTCTTTAAACTGATTCAGAATTGGGCTAATTGGACTAATAATAGAGTGAACAATAACATTCCCTAACTGGTTAGCAATAGTATTATCAATAAAAGAACGACTCAAGAGAATCTTAACTTGCATTTGATTCTTCTGAATGAAAACTAGTCTATCTCGAACAATGCTTCTCAAAAATAGTGGAAAAGACTCTTGGTTTGCTGTAAATTTCTTCTCAGAAAAATCAGCAATTACATCTGGAATAACTTGTTCGAGAAAAGTTGACAGAATAGCTTCTAATATTCCTTCCTTGGTTTTAAAGTAACTAAAAACTGTCCCCTCTGAAACTCCAGCCTCCTTAGCAATAAGGCTGGCTGTTGTATTTTCAAAGCCAATTTCTGAAAATAGCTTTAGACTTGATAATAATACTTGACGTTGTTTTAAACTCAGGTTGCTATTTTCTAATGTCTGGGCATACTTTTCTTCTAAACTTTCCATTACTAGCACCTCTCTGCTACTCTCTTACTTTTACAACTTTCTTACCTCGAGTATGTCCCGACTTCAGGCTACGATATGCCTCTCTAACAGACTTTAGAGAAAAATCATAAACCTGGTCAATATTCAGCCGAACCTTCCCTTCTGAGACCATTTCCGCTAGAGTGTTCAAATCATCATATGTGGAATGTCTCGGACCTGTGAACTGGGCACCTTTTATCATAACATATGGTGAAGGTACTAGAGTTCCAATAGCCATGCCCTTCAATCCCAAACTGAAAGCCAATTTAACATAATCACTTCCATAGCAATCCAAGAATTTTGTAATTGGCTTTGCACTTGCTGATAGAAGAGCATTCTGGATGTTCTCTTCGTAAGCTACTGGTATAGCACCTAAGGACTTCAGATATTCTGAATTTTTCTTACTTGCAATTCCGATAACTGTTGCACCCTTAGCAACCGCATACTGTACTGCGATACTTCCAATACCTCCTGCTGCTGCTGAAATAACCACAACATCTTTAGAGTTTAGCTCAATCTTTCTAAAAGCACCTCCCACTGTTAGAGAGGCTACACCCATAGTAGCTGCATGGTTCATATCAATCATCTCTGGCTTCAACACAATTTCTGATTCATTGACACAAATTTCTGTTGCCAAAGCTCCCCTCTTGGTGCCTAATCCAGGGTCACTGATCATTGTTCCAAAAACCTTATCACCTACTGCAAACCGACTTACTCCTTCACCAACTTCTGTGATAACTCCAGCAAAATCCCGACCAATACCTCTTGGAAAAAGAGATGATTTTGACTCAAACCAATGACTTGGCTTCCTTAGTTTTGTCATAAAAGATAGAAATCGGAGTGGCTTTGCACCTTCAAAAGTTTTATAATCAATAGGATTTAAACCAACTGCATAAACTTCTACCCTAACTTGATTCACTTTCAAAGAATCAGATTTAATGTTCACTAAATCTAACACTTCTTCATCACCGAAACGACTATATTGTATTGCTTGAACAACCATTGTATGAACTCCTTACACATCTAAAAAAATTGAGTGAGCACTCAATCATTTTTCTTAATTATATGCTTATTCTTCATAGATTTCAACTATACTGTTTCCAAAAGTTCTAACTAAGTTAGCTGTTCATGATAAAAATAGATCTATTTTTCCTTATGAAAGATTATCAAACTATAACTCAAAGAAATCCGACTGCTTATAAAAGCAGCCGGATTTTTATATATCTAATTTTTCAAAAAATTTGCCTGTTGACTGCTTTTCTTTTAGCTTCTCCAGTAGCTCATTCTCCAGAAAAGGACTTAGTTCGTCAAAATCTTGACAAACCTTAAAAACAGTCTCTCTGTCCAACTGGTCATAAGCTAGTTCGTAATAGTCCTTATGATGTTGCCAATTCTGCTCATAATTGATATCTGTTCGTTGATAGTAAACAATATTTTGCTTCGGAGTCAGGTAAAGCTTCTGTGTTAGAATGTTTTTCTGATCTTTGGATAGTTTGCTACGACTGAAAATCTTAACACCTTGAAAAATCTTGCGCTCATGGATACCTTGATTTGTGACTTTTAATTCAACTCTTTTATAGTGCATATAGTCACCTCCCAAAATTACTTTCATTATATCAGACTCTGGCAGATTTGCAAGCAAAAGTGTCATTTCCAAAAATCTTTAGTAGCCTCTAAAATTTCTTCTGTCGGTGTTACTGTGGCCTCAATAATGCTCTTGCCAGTCTTTTTCAGATAAGCTTGTATCAGATGATAGCCATAAGCATAGCCTGCAGCATAGGGCATACCGACTGGTATCTGACCCTGTATCTCAGCTATTTCATCACCGTAAAGATAAGGAGCCATTTCCGCCATCCCTGTTAGCTGAAGCTGACTTGAGATGATGGGCTTAATCTCTTCTAACTGCTCTGGACTGGTTGAAGTGACCCAAGATCCGATGAGATCTTTGCCATAAAGCTCAGCTGCAAAAGACTCTGCCAATCCTTCACTGACTACCCAGTCTGCTAGTGTCGTCTGCTGGTTCCATTTGATAAATTGGAAGCGGACATTGTGGTTGCACTCGTGAGCCAACGCGGCTCGCACACGTGGCAAAGTATAGTCATTCGGTAGCAGACTAAGCATGAGATAACCTGGAATTCCACCATCTCCGCTATAATCCTTATTGAGCTGTAACATGGCCTTTTCAGGGTTGCCCAATAGAATAGTAAAATGGTAATCCTCAACCTCTAAATCATAGCCAGCTTGCTCAAAAAGACCGATACTCCTCTTGATGGTTTCCTGACAGTCCTGCCAGAGTTGATCAGAGCTCAGAGCGTCGATAGCTGGTCTATCCTTTTCTGAGAGAGTTGCGGGCAACTGATTCATAGAGCCAAGCAGGAACAAGGCATCAAATCCTCCAGGATACTTCGCTTTCAGAGGAATGTGTTGAGTCTGGTATTTCGTATCAGAAGGTGCCAACATGCCTAGCGACCTTGATGCGATTAAAGTCTACAAAGAAAACGGAATCCTTTACGGACCAGCCAAAGCTGCCAACGCTGGTGGTGTAGCTGTATCAGCGCTTGAAATGAGCCAAAACAGCCTTCGCCTCTCATGGACCCGTGAAGAAGTTGATGGACGTCTCAAAGACATCATGACCAACATCTTCAACACAGCTAAAACAACTGCTGAAACATATGGTCTTGGTACTGACTACCTTGCAGGAGCAAACATTGCTGCCTTCGAAAACGTAGCCAATGCTATGATTGCACAAGGTATTGTTTAAGAAATATGCTAAAAACCTCAATCAAAACGATCGAGGTTTTTTTGAAGCTTCATCTTCTATCAAAACTTCTTCTTCCATAACATTTTTTATTTTTTTGCCCAAAGATAATAACGTTTCTACATCAGAGGGTTTGCTTGTCCCGAGAGGATTCCAAGTAGAAGATGATAAATTTTCATATTCCTTAGACCGAACTCGAAATTTAATGTTATCCCCCTTGGTGTCTATGTCTACATTTAAGGCTCTCGCCCCCAGTTTAGGCTCCTTATTTTTTATCCTACAGAAAATAACTTCTCCTGATACAATCTCCTTTCCATCACACCAAATCCTAATATTTCTTCCAGATAATTCTACGACAAAATTCTTCACTAGACTACCTTGTATTTTTTTAATTAAAAGAAAACTAATACCAAAAAATACTAATACTATCGTATAAAGAAAAAGAGGTTGTGATTTAAAAAAATCATTCAGTTTTAAATAGAATATAGCCAACTGTATTCCCAATACAGGAAGCATGAGGAACATGGGAAAAAGGATACCAATTATTATATCTGATTTTGCTGTTGTCGCTGTAAATTCATATCTTTCCATCAATATCACCTTTATAACATTTCCTTTTTATAGGACATTAATCCCATACTAAGACGGATGCATCAGGGAGTTCAATCTCCCTTTCCCCTAGCAAAGATAAATTTTGAACTATTCTAAGGATATTGTACCACTATTTCTGCAAAAAATACCTTAGCAAACATCATCTCCTTCCACAGATACATCATCGCTTTATCGATCGTTGGAGTTTGATTGACATGGTTCTCTAATCAAACTCCAGAACTTTATGATGAAAATCTTATGGAACAACTGGAGACACTTTATAAATTTTCTCTTTTCAATTATAAAGAAAACCGCTAATCCTAAGAATAGCGGTTTAATCATGTTTTTAAGCTACTAATGTAGTTGCTCTATTATTTAAGAGTAACAATTTGCAAATCCTATTTTCTCCCAGTATTAGTGGGTTAATTCCTCAATTTTCAACTCTGGCAGGAATTTGGTAGGTAAATTGATAATCCAAGATTATCTAAACTGCTTGTAATCTCTTCTGAAATTGTTGAATCACCTGAATAATACCAATGACTATATGTATTCAACGTGGTTGACTTATCAGCATGTCCTAATCGATATGAAACGTATAAAGTATCCTTATGTAACACATTTATAAGATAAGAGGCATGGCTATGTCTTAAACCTTTACCTGTAATTTCTGGTACACCAGTAATCTTAGCATGCCTTTTTATTATCCTAGAAATTGTAGACTTACACAAGGGGGCACCAAAACGTGATATTACATAATCTTTATCATCATTCTTGATTTGAACTTCTCGCCATTTTTTAAGTATTGTAATCGTAAAATCATCTAAATCAATTTTACGATTCCCTGCTACTGTCTTTGTTTGTTGTTTAGCATACCATACACCGTTTTTGTCTTTCTCAATTGTCGAATGAACATGAATCCATTTACGTTCAAAATCAATATCTTCCCATTTAAGAGCAATACCCTCACTAACTCTTAAGCCAGTCATAAAATATAGCCAGATCGTCATGTAATTATGGAGTCCCTCATACTCACTAATATCAAAAGAGTTTATTACCTTCTTAAATTCATCAAATGTCCAAAATTTTGTATCAGGGTGCTTTCCTCTAGGATTATCTAATCCTTTAAAAGGAACTCTATCAATATAACCCAATCTTTCTGCATAGCCCAGACATGCTTTAAATCTAGACCACATATTTTTAGCATAGTTACTAGAATACTTGTCTATAATAGCTAAGCGAAATCTTTCACAGTCAATAGTACTAATATCTGATAATTTTTTACTACCAAATTGCTTAATAAATAACTGATGATGTGGTAAAGCGGTCTGATAAGTTACAAATTGAACTTTTTGTTGATAATATTTTAAATAAATCTCTTCCATAAACTCTCTAAAAGTTAGAAAACTATTATTAATAGTAGAGTTCACAAATTCATGTTTTAAACGAAGTATCTCTTCATATGCTTCCTTAAAAGAATTAAACGGTAGTCCCTGTTGATTTTTCCTTCCTTTCTTTTGAATTCTTTTCCCAGTTATTGGATCAACTCCTAATTCAATTTGAAAATATATTTTTCCTTTTGAATCTTTGTATACACCTTTATATTTCTTTGTCTTTGATATAACCATTTTTCTCACCTTCTATATCTGAAAAAGAAATACCAATTAAATTTTCTACAATATTTTTAGGAGCAATGCCTAACCTTTTATTATCGAAAGGTGAACATCCTAATTGTACCGCATTCTTATCATTTTTTCTAGCTTCTTCAAACTTTTTTACAGCAATCTTTTTTGCTTGTCTAATAATATTCCTCGATGTGTGCTCTGGAAAACCAATCGCAACTAAATCTTTATAGTTTACTGTTTCCATGATTTTACTACTTCCTTTCTTAGATTTTTTCACCTCCATGGCATGACTGATGAAGTCATCATAAGAATTTCACTTGCTGCTCTTTTACGGTGGCAGCCTGAACGGTCAGAAGTATCATTGTATATCATTTGTATCATGGCATATAAAGTATCGCTCTATTTTATTGATGGTTTTTATATCGCTCTTATCATGGCGAGCCATTCAAAACTGCTCCACAAATGAGGAAAGTACCATTTTGGACTATTTAATTGTCAAAGAACCAAATAAAATAATCTCCTCATTTTCACACTCTATGAAATTGAGGAGATTATTTTCTAAAGCGAATTTTATCAGGAAAATCTGTCAATCCCAATAGGTAGTCTGTACTGACATCGTAAAAGTTTGAGAGAGTTACCAATACATCTGCTGTTAACGTATGCTCACCCCGTTCAATTTTAGCATAAGCTGAGTTTGTAAACGAAAGTATTTTAGCTATTTGTTTTTGGGTCAAATCGTGATCTTCCCTCAAATCTCTCAAACGTCTGTACATCTAGCTTTCTCCTGAGAAAAGTATAATATATAAAACTAAGAAATCATTCAAAGTGTCCTAACTGGACATTTTGAACTAAAATTAATCTATTAAACATATCTCATAAGCATATCTATTATAGGTAAGACAATATTAAGAAAGACGGTCAAAATCTATTAACCGTCTAAAAATGTTATAAGCTATTAAAAAATCAGCAGTAATCCGGTAACAAAAGTCACATAATTTTGTTAAGGAAGGGATTAATGATGTCCAGATTACTACTAACCAGCAAATTGAAAAATGCTCAACATGATATTTCTAAGATGAATCTCTTACTTTCAGAACCTAAAAGTTGAATAATAGCCACTCCCTACTTATCAATAAAATTATCCGTTGCATTAACAGATGTATATAAACCAATCCATGGATTTCAAAGCAATTAACTAGACTTTATTTGTCAATAACCACAAAATTAAATTAGAAAAATCATTAGTAATTAATTGGAGTCCTTTATGATGCTTTTTAAATAAAAGTAATACTTCTCAATATTTTAACTGAACTAAAAAAATAGCATAATGATATCTTGATTGTATTCTTATAAAACAGATTGCCCTTCACATTCAACTGTGATTGATTAAATTCCAAAGGCGCTCTAAATTCTCTATATCAGATATTTTTATCATCTATCAATTTCTATCATACCTCTTCAATAGCGTGCTGAATATTAGCGATAATATCGTAATAGATACACCAATAATAAAAAGATTAAAAGTATTGTTAGGATTTAAAACTACTGAGAAAAAAACAGTACCTAGTGGCATAAAAAGAATAGCTACCGTAAAGATGATTCCAAATACTCTGCCAAGAAACTCATTATCTACGTCTCTTTGAACAATAGAGAAAAATTGGATATTAAAAATGGAAAGAAATAGACTAAATAATGCTGGAGAAAAGGCTAAAATAATGACGTTGCGGAACATATAATAGAGCGGCGCTACTAGCATTAACATCAAACCTGAATATGCTAAAAAGAGCATTAAACGTTTGCTTGACAAGGATTTATTGATAAATCCACTTAATATCGCACCAATAAAGCCACCAATCGCTTCGGCTGTTAAAAAGGTTCCATATAGCCCACTTGAAATACTTCCAAACATTTGATTACTGTATGGCAGCAACAAATTATAGGCTGCTAGAAAAAAGTTAACAAGTGCTGAAAGGGCAATTATAATAAGAATTTGTTTATGACTATATACATACGTAAATCCTATTTTTAAATCATCAAAGATTCCTCTTATCGTCATATTCTCTTTTGTCTCCACCTCCTCATTTACAGGAGTAATGAAGAAAATTAGTGAGGTAGCAATTAAAAACGATAATCCATCTAATAATAACACACCATGTATTCCAAGTAACTTATATAAGAAAATTGCAATCATAGGAATTGTTACTTTAATCACAGTACTTGTTGTTTCTAACAATGAATTAAGTTGTGATATACTGTCCTTTTTTACAATTTCTTTCGTAAAAGCTTTGTATGATGGCCCTGAAAAAGCACTCATAAAAGCCAAAATGACATTTGTTATGACTATCGCATAAACCAACCATTGTTCTTGGGATATAAATGAAAGAGTTATGCAAGAAAGACCACATAAGATGTTTGTAGCAATAATAATTTTTTTCCGATTGAAGCTATCTGCAATGACTCCACCGAATAAATTAAATAGAACTCCTATCACACTTTCTAATGATTGATAGATAGCAACCAACGATAGTGACGTTGGATTGATCCCTGCAAGAAATCTGTTATTAGCATAGTCAAACATAACATCTCCTATTCGAGATATACCTTTACTATACACCAAGTATAGAATATTTTTTTTCATATTATTCATTTTATAGACCTTTAAAATTCTCGGGTACGACAACTATTAACTGAAATTATTAAATAAAAAATACTTTGTTCAAATATCAATCTTTTTGTTAATCATATTGAAAAATATCTCGTGTAAAAACTTTTGAGTTATATTTCATCAGAATGTCATCTATTCTATTAGCAACTATAATATCAGAATGAGCACTAAACTCATTAAAATCATTAATTATAGGGCAATCCAAAAACATTTTGTCTTTAATTAAAGGCTCAAATATTACAACATCTCTGCCACTTCTTTTTATATGTCTAACAACATCAATTGTAGAAGATTCTCTGCAATTATCTGACTCTTTTTTTGAATTAATTCTATAAATTCCTATGGTTTTAGCTGAGCTATTTAAAATCATTTTTGCTATATGAACTTTTCTAAATAAATTAGACTTGTTTATACTTGTAATAATTGGCGCAGAAATATCTTTAAAATGATACTCTAATTGCTTAACATCTTTAGGAAGACAGTAACCACCAAAACCGAATGAAGGATTATTATACGAATTTCCTATTCTCCAATCGTACCCCATCCCCTCAATAATTTTTTTAGAGTCTAAATTCTGCATCTCAGCAAATGTATCCAACTCATTAAAAAAAGCAATTTTTTGTGCTAAGTATGCATTCGAAAATAGCTTTATCGCTTCTGCTTCAGAAGACCCAATTAATAAAGTTGGCAAGTTTTCTTCAACTGCTATTTTCATCATTATGTCTAAAAATAATTGAGAATTTTTAGATTCATTACCAACAATAATCCTCGAAGGATACAATTGATCATGAATAGTATAACCTTCCCGAAGGAACTCAGGAGAAAAAATTATATCATTATAGTTAAAACGATTTCTTAAATATTTGGTAAAACCTATTGGAACTGTTGACTTTACAACAATTGTAGCCTTTTTATTTATCTTTAAAATATTATCTATTGTAATTTCGACATAGGAAGTATCAAGCTTATTCATTTTCAGATTGGTTGGCAATGCCAATATTATAAAAGTTGCATCCTTATAAGCCAATTCTTCAGATGTAGTTGCATTAATATTTTTTGCCTTATGCAAAAATTTCTTTATAGCATTCTCTTTTAGAGGAGATTGCCTTTTATTTATTAAATCAACTTTTTTATTGTCAATATCAAAAAAAGTAACTACATGTTCTCTTGCAAGTAGTACCCCTATTGATAACCCAACATATCCAACACCTACGACTGTGATTTTCATATTACCCTCTATTATAAAGCTTTTTATAAATCAATTTTTTTGTTAGATAAGATATAAAATTGATTTTTATACCTGAATGAAGTTATATAAATTCTAGGGTGTTTACCTAAGAATTCAGATATATCAGAAAAAGAATCTAAATATTGCTTCTTTTTCTGCTCACTAATAATACCTATAAAGTTTAAAGAAACCAAAGAAATACTAGCAAGTTTTTTCTTGATCTCTTGTCGCCAGTTTGACACATTTGGATAAAATTCATTAAAAATGAACCCAGGTCTATAGTAGATTACATTATCATCTTCACTGATGAAAAGGGGGAAATTCCTTTTTTTATATTCCTCAAAGGTATCTTCTTCTCTATAAATCAAATATTTAGAACTATGACAATCCCCAATTGTATTTTGTAGATTAAGAGCCTTTAAATCTCTGTTATTAAAGATTGTAGATATTATTAAAGTACTATTCCCGGATGCTTTACAAAGTTTTTTTGAAATTTTAAATGAAATATATAAAATACTATCAATATTCGAATAATCTGGTGCGTGGATGATCGATAAAGAATTCAAAGTGTCTGAAAGAAATTTCGTATGGTGTTTAATTTTTTTAGATTCTTTCAATAATAAATGATGATATTGATTTTTTTCCAATGAATCTTTTTTGTTTATTTCTCTTATTTTCTCACAATAATATTTATAATTTTCATCATTTGTTAATGTATCTTCGATACCACTAACTAGTCTACCAATTTGCTTTTTTATAATACTGATACTGGATAAATCGGATATAGAATGGTCCATTTGAATAATAATTTTCCCATTCAATCCGTTGCTAATAATAATTGGCATCGCTAATTGTCCGCCTTGATTACGTGATGTAGGAATCATATCTTCCCCAACATCTTCAAGTAAATCTTCCAAATAAGTTAGTTCAGACTGGTTTGATACTTTTAATACTGGTATATCCAAATTAGGTTTTACAATTTCAAAGTCCATTCGTTTTTCATCTACAGAGATTTTTGAGTGCAATAAACTATTTGAAGCAATCACTTGTTGGACAACTGATTTAATTTTTTCAATACTACAATTTTTATATTCAAAGGTTGAAGTTAAAATATTTCTATAGTTATCATAATAGTAAATTCTTTGGCAATGTATAGCCTGAAATTTGGAAATCACTTTATTGGTATTTCTTAAATAACTGTCATATAAAAATTTTATTTCAGTCTTTGAATAAAAATCTTCATTTCTCATGTCCAGCAAGTTATCAGTTTTTTCTACATGTAATTTTCTTTTTATATTGCCCTTAAGTTCTCGAATCAAATCATAGAGTTTTTTCCCATAAATATCATCCATGGGTATTGAAACTCCATAGTAATCTTCAAGATCTAATATAAATGTAAATAAAGAAAGTGAATCTCCTCCATTTTCAAAAAAATCTTTTGAAATATCCAACTTAGTAATAGAAATATTTAATTTCTTAGATACTAGTTTTAAAATCTGTACTTCATCATCACTTAGATTATTATAATCAGCTGCACTTACCAAATTATTTTGATTTCTCTCTTTAAATATTTCTTTTAAAAAAGTTTTATCTATTTTTCTATTAACAGTCATAGGAAACTGTTCAACCTTAATAAAGGAATTGGGTATCATATATTTTGAAATATTTTTTAAACAGAACCTTTTAAGATTTTGAGGACTGATATATCCTGTATAAAAAGCGACTATTTGCTTTTCAATCTGTAATACTAAAACTTGAATTACTTTACTATTGCTCTCAATACCTTTTTCAATTTCCCCTAACTCTATACGAATTCCATTTCTCTGAATTTGATTATCTTTTCTTCCAACATAGTAAAGACTTCCATTTTTATAGTAAACAATATCACCAGTAGAATAATATCTATCCCCATCAATTACTGGAAATCTTTCATTATTTAGACTTGTGTTAGTATACCCTTTTGATACTCCCTTCCCGCCAATATAAAGTTCACCATAATTGTGGGTTCCGTTGCTTTTAATGATATATTTTACACCCTCTAATGGAACACCTATGGGTATATCTTCCGTCTCGTCTTTCGTAATAATATGCGCTGTCGCATATATTGTAGTCTCTGTAGGCCCATACGCATTAATCAATTTAAAATTTAGCTTATTTCTTTTCCAAAGTCTATAAATTGATAAATTAAATTTTTCACCAGCAATAACAACATACTTAATGGTAGAATCTAATTTTTGCAATATCGGTTGTTCTAATCTCTCTATAAATGCTAAAAATGCTGCAGGAGAAAAGGCTAGATGCGTTATTTTATTTTTAAAAATAATTTCTGCTAAACATTTATAATTCGAGGGAACACTCAAATCTAGACAGTATACGCTACTGCCGCTCACTATCCAACCTAACATTTCTGTGATCGATACATCAAAACTATATGGTGTTGAAAATAAATATCTAGATTCTTCGACGGCAGGTGTTATAGTATTCAAGTTCCTTATGATATAATCTAAATTGGCTATCGACACTATTACACCTTTTGGTTCACCCGTTGATCCAGATGTGTGCAAAATATAAGCTTCTCGTTCTCTAAGGTATATAAAAGGATTTTCTATCGGCAATTTCTCATCTGATTTCTTTGTAATAAATTCTGAAACATCCAAAAAATTCGTTTTTGAAACATACGGAATATTTTTATCAGATATGTACATCACAGCTTGGGTGGATGAATAAATTTTTTTAATTTTATCTCCATTTAAAGAGTAATCTATCGGAACATAACAGTTATTCGATTTTAATATTGCAATCATAGCTAATATTTGATTAATCCCATGTGGTAAGATAACAGCAACACGTTGGTTCACCCCTATTTTGCGAACTATTTGATTAGCTACTATATTAGTTATTGTATCCACTTCACAATATGAAAGTACTCTTGTATTATCTTTTATAGCAGTTCTACTCGGATCTGTTTCTCTAATTGTCCCCAACATATCCATTAACATCTCAATCATACTATTCTCCTTTCTAAAAAAATAAATTCATATTTTCTATTCCTACCTTTTAATATCAATATCAAAATTCATACTGACGTTAACCTTACTGAGTATTATTAAAAGAATTGTTCAAAAATTGAATATTTTTGTACCTCAGTAAGAAAACTGACTCAGATAATGATTCACAATCTATAATAGATGTATCGTTATAGTTCAAAGTAACAACAATAAACTATTAATGCAAACAAGCAAACCAACCTATTGAATCCACTATTTATATTAACTAAATATGTTAAAATATTCAATAAATCATCCTCTCTCTATATTTAATTAGAGTCTTTAAGTTTACTATACTTTAGATAATTGTATATCCTCAACAAATAAAATGGTAATAAATGTACTGAATGTTCTTCACTACTATAATTGTAAATATTTTTAACCGCATTAGACAATATTCTGTCCCACTCTACATCTAACAGTCCATATGAATACTTGTTCTCTTCTTGTAATAAAAATAACGCCTTTTTCTTTAAGTTCTCAATATCATCGTTGGAAGGGATATCATTTGAATGAATAAACCGTCTTAAATGATTCTCAAAATCTATATTTAAAATCCATCTGTCTTTATTTGAAAAATCATCTTTGATAGTCTCGAAAAAACTTTGAGAAACTTCTAAAAAAATTTTTTCAATTTTCCCAAAGCTTTTTTTATGAATCTTTGATTGTAAATCAATTTCCTTAATTTTGTATGACTTTAACATCGCAGTTAAGGTTAAAAAGATATCTATTCCGTAACCTTTTGAATACTTGTGCCAATTACACTTCAAAGTTAACTCTTTTACCAGTTCCTTTGAAAAACCAAAATCGCCAGAAATACATTGATAAGGTACGTCACTTTTAAAAATTTTCACTAACATAGGATAAATAAAATGATTCGTCGCATTTCCTTCAAAAAATTTTCTAGCATAATTTGGGATTATAAGATCATAACCAGATTCAATTGACATAAACATTTTTTCTAGCCATATTTTTTCCAATGAGACAACGTCCCCGTCAATCAAAATCAAACCTGAAAAACTTGAAAAATTATTTATCGTATATTCAAAAATATTTCTCACGTTATAACCTTTTCCCTTTAGCTTTGATACTATCGAAATTTTGGTATTATAAGTTTTTGTTTCTAAAAAAATCTGAGGTGTTCCATCTGTACTATTACTATCTGAATTAATAATAATAATTTCCTTCCCTAAATTTACAGCATACTCATCGATTTGTTTAACCAATCTACTGATATTATCTGCCTCATTTAAGGTTGGAATGCCTATCACAAACATATTTACCACTCCTTTTTCAATATATTCACATCAATTCCCAATTCATTCGTAATATGAGTTTTCACTAGCATTTTCTAAAATCTTTTTTGCTAATTTATCAGGAGAATCTGCAATAATTTTATATAATTTATTATTAGTGAAAATTTTCTTTACTATTTGTTCACGTACTCTATTATTTTTTTCATAATTTATTAAAGGCATAGCAGAAAAATACTTTCCTTTATCTGATTGAAAACATGCAACTTGTCCAGATATATGTCTTCCCAATATTTCATTTAGAAATAAGCTGGCTAAACTATCATTCCAAATTGATTGACATATTTGTTTTTCTTGTTTGTCTGCTTTTATGTAATAAATTTCTGAAATTTCAACAGAAAAATTACAAGTACGTATCCCTAACTCTCCTGGGTCAATTGAAATTTTATCATCCCAGCTTGCCTGATTGAAGTGTGATGGATGATTAAAATATTTACTAAACAGTCTAAATAGTAATTTATCTGACAAAACAGCTGTTCTTCTAATTTTAAAGAATGAGGTTCCTGCACAAGTTACTAATATTCCAGAATCTAAGCCAAATATTACTTGATCATTACCTATAAGGTGGTATCCATGTTCTATACAAAGTCTGAGTGCGACAGTAGTTTTTCCAGCACCTTTATCCCCTAAGAGTAAAATTGAATGATCCGTTATAGGATTATAAACTGACGCTGCATGAATTAATAATGTATTATCCTGCTCAATCAAAAGACACTCAGCTAAATACTCTCCAATGTAATATAGTGAAATACCTTCTTTAAAATAATCTAATCTACCATAAACTAAAATACTTCCATTGCCATTATATTTTATATATTGTTGATTACTCTCAATAAATTTTACACTACCTAAAATCTTTATTGTTTCGCTAGAACATCTTATTTTATTATCCTGCTCTTTTATATTTTGAAATATAAAGTGAGGTACATCAAAAGAAATTCCGACAAACCCAAAATATAAAATTGTCTTATCCATTATAAACATTGGTTTTAGGAATAAAATGTTGAGTTGATAAAATTAGATTCGTATTTTTTGAACCTTTACATAAATGCCTATTAATAATTTCCAATACCCTTGTTTGATCAATACTTTCTTCTGTTTGAATATATAAATGGGTTGGTTTATACAGTTCTGAACCAATATTTGACTGCATAATTACTTGGCATGGAGTCTTAAACGTTTCATAAATATCTTTAGCAATAATATCAGATAAAAATCCCCAAACTTTCCCTACAAAATAAGTACAATTTTTACCTGCTGGTGCTTCCATAGTATTTGGTCTAAAGCTTGATATGATACCATGAGTTTTATTCCCTCGACCAACGGCACCTTCTTCTCCAAAATCAATACAAGAACCTGTAGAAGTTAAATAGTAATTATAATCAATAGAATAGTTTAGCTTTTTATACTTTTGTTCAACATACTCCTTAATTTTTTCTACATGTTTATCAACATATAGCCTACTTTCAATCTCGTTGTTAAAAAATTTACTTATTAAGGGAAAATTTATTCTAATAGAATAATGTAAATCGTTCCTTACAACCATCACTTTAATATCTCCACCCATTTGAATAAATCGTGGCGTTGGCAATTTATTGATATCTAGTTTATAAAAATACCCTTCAATCATTAAGGCTAATTCTTCCGAAATTGTTAAGGGCCAATAACTTATCATTGTAGCTGTATCATTTGCCTTTGGTACATCTTTATACTCTGGTAAGTCTTCTATTGTAGTAGGGGAGAACCAATTAGATTTTGTAGTAAAATCTGAAGTCAATGTTTCGAATTCTACGTAATTTTCAACATCTAAGTTGGGGAGAATTCTATTTAAATATTTAGTTGCAGCTTTTTTTTGAATTTTAAAAAGTGGAATTGGAATATCAAAACATTTTTTGCTCGCCCTACCTAAAAAAATAATTTTAATTGGTTCAATAAAGTCACTACCACCAAAATTCTGAATGGAATGTCCACCTCTTATAATGATTTTATCAAAATTATGATGTGGAATAATGCCAAATCTATTCAAACAGTACTGAGAATAATCAATTTCAATTTGCTCTGCTATCCCATCAGCTAAGGTATCAGGATGACCTAATCCTTTACGTTCTACAACCTCATATGCTAATTGACTTGGACTATAAAAATCATTAGTAATTTTTAATTCCATAATTTATACCTCTATACATAAATTTTATTGCATTCTAAATATAATTTAAGTAACACTTTTGTTATTTCAATAGCACTAATAATATCACACCCTCTTGGTATCCTATTCTCTTCTAATAATGTTAATTGTTTATCTATCATATCATCAGAAATTTGAATTTTATTATCACCATTAATTAACTCACTTCTATATCTTTCAATCTTAGGATGTGGATCAAAAATCAGAATTGAGTCATCAATTCTAGCAGTTCTTACTGTTCCATTTTTCCGATTCATCTGCTTTCCATCTTTTATCGAAAAACTCCCTAAATTACTGTTAATTTCTATCGATATATTTCTAATTCTAGATAAAATTTCTATCGAATAATCATGGTTTCTTAAATCTTTTATATAAAGATTATTTACAAAAACACCATTAACAAATTCATCTGATGATATTCCTAAATATCTTAAAATCGCTAATATATGCGGAAGTTCGATTCCGTAACCTAATATCTCCTCATCTAAAAATCTTCCATTTTCATTATCCGAGATTCTATTTTTAGAAAATTCAATCTGTATTTTTTCTGTTCCACTCAAAGAAAAACATCCATGATTTGAGAAAATATCTAAAATTGTAGAATAAAAATATTGTTCACTCACAAAAATATTTTTTTCTAAATCTGGTTGCTTTTTTATGATTGAAGTAATTTCCTCTAGATCTTTAAATGTATTACAAAGTGGTTTCTCTATACTAACATATGAAAATAAATATTTTTTTAGAATATTCTTCAATACTACTACATGTTGGTTAGTCGGAGTACAAATTTCAATGGTAAAATATTGTCTCGATAAATCATCATCTACACTGATTCCTTTGTTAAGTAATATTAAATTACAAAATTTTATATCTTTTACATATACATTGTAGCCTCTGCCCATCCATTTATAAGCTTTTATTTTCCCAATTTTACCAAATCCAACCATTAAAATATTTTTACTCTCAATTGGAACTCTCATTAATTGCATCCTTAATATTTGTCGTTTCAGACCACTCATATTCTATGCCTTTGATAATAACAGCAGGAATTCCTGTTCCACGTTGCCCCATTACTAAACCAGCACTAGCTGCAATCATGTCACATAAAGTTTCTTCTTGGAATTTTATTGTCTCTCCATTAGAATCTATTACTGCTGTTTTCCTCAATGGAGGAATACCATAAATGCCAATTGCTACTTGAGTAGCTCCTCTTTTATCCTCCCTACCATCACTATCAGTTATAACAACTGCCACGTTCTTACCAAGTGACAGTTTAAGATATTCTGAGATTCTTTTTGCAGAAGCATCTGGATTTTTAGGCAAGAGAAATACTTCATCAACTGATTTTTTATCGATTCCACCACTTGTCAACTTTAAACCATTTTCCAATCTACATCCAATGTAATTTTTTTTTATATCTAAACGTGACAGGTCTCTATCAACTAAGTTGAGCATAATTTCAATTATTCTAGGATCTTTACGAGGGATGCTCTTCTGAATTTCTTTAGCTTCATCACTCACTTGAACCTGTTTCAAAGACAAAACTTGATTTTCTGAAATAGACACAATTTTAGAAGCTATGCAAAGTACGTTATTGTCCTCAATAGAAAAATCTGAATCTTTAATACTCTCTGCAATAAACTTTTCTAAATTTTCACCTTCTTTCAAATAAGGAATATTCTTTAAACCAACTATACTTAAATTCATTTTAATCTCCATCAATATACTCACTTAGGGTTAAATAGGATTTTCTCACTACTTCTGCCTTTTTATCCAGTTCTTTTTCATGTACTTCTAAACTAAAAATTAAATTTATAAAATGTTCACGGATTTCATGAATGAGAGTTTTGAAGTTGATAATTCCTTTTCCTAATTCTACATAATATATTCCTGAATCATTAATAATATAATTCTTACAATGAATATAATAGATATAATTTTTCAATTTTTGAATAAGCTGGCCTACTTTGGGATCAATTCTATAATAATTAGCTATATCAAACCAAATTTTTAAATTTTTTATCGATTTTTCATCTATAAAATGCCCTATTTTTATCAAGTCGTCTGCAGTGCTCACAGCAGTCCCTAACTCATTCTCAATTAAAAAAATAATATCAGTCTCATTTAACATACTCAAAAATAGTTCATTGCACA
The DNA here is from genome assembly GCF_023109005.1 of Streptococcus oralis. Classification (GTDB taxonomy): domain Bacteria; phylum Bacillota; class Bacilli; order Lactobacillales; family Streptococcaceae; genus Streptococcus; species Streptococcus oralis_BU. The sequence goes on from NZ_JALDTU010000006.1 coordinate 86,518, forward strand.
AGAAATCATCTACTGAACACCCAATTCCACCAAATATTCTTATATATTTAATATTTAGGAATCTAGCTATAAAAATAATTTTTCTTATATAGAGCCATTGTTCATTTAATGTAACACTAGTCGACATACCATATAAATCAAGATTACTTTCTAAATTCTCTCCTTTTACATTCCATTTAAAAAGTGGACTCGCAATGGAAACCGGGGTTATATTATACTTTTGCAATTTTTCTTTTAAATTGATTAACTCTTCGTCACTAAGTTTTATAATATTTTTATTATTTATCATTCTTAATTCACAACTTTTAATTGATAGATTATTTAAAAATTTCAACGAAGTATCTAAGCTATCTGATATTTCATCGAGATTTACTGTTATATGAAAAACCATCTGTTTCTTGTATCTTCCTTTCCAAAAATTTATGTATCCGTACTATATCATCTTTTAGTAAAAAATACTTACTATCATTGATTTTATCGCACCACAATGAAAATGCCTCGATCCCTTGAAAAAGTAAAACCCATAAACCGTCTATTATTTTTACTCCTTTACTACTAAAATATTTATGAAGCTTAGTGTGTAAAGGATTGAAAACTACATCCATAAAGTATTTATCTTCATAATTAATACTATCTAACTGCTTAAGATTTATAGGTAAATCATCTTCATAATTTACCATTCCAACTGGTGTAGTATTTATTATGATCTCTATATCATTTAAAAGTTGTTGATTGACCAATTCCTGATATGTAATAAACTTTAGATCAGAAAAACTTTCCATTAAACTCCATGTATTTTCACTAATTGGCTCTCTATATACAATGACTGGTGAGATTTGTAGTTTTCGTAAAGCAAAAATAGCCGCCCTTGAAGTACCTCCAGTACCCCAAATACAACATTTTTTTAAATGGTTAACATTGAAAAAATCTAATGTATCATAAATACCTTTCCAATCAGTATTAGTTCCTATAATAATATCTCCAGTTTTGTAAATATTGTTAACAGAACCGGTTACCTCAGCTACTTTATCTAAAGTATCAATATATTTCATTGTTTCTCTTTTATAGGGTAAAGTTATGTTTAATCCAATGCATTGTGGATCATTTATTAGATTTTTAATTTTTTCTTCTAAACACACTGAGTTCACTAAAATTTTCTTATGTTTATAGTCGTCTAAACCTCCTATAATATTATTTAGATATTCAAATAATTCATCCGATATAGAATGTTCCACTGGATTACCAAGTAATGCAGAATACATAATATTCCTCCCCACTTTTTTAAATAAGATACTACTAATTAAAAATATTTGTTACACACTGTTATATATTATTCCTAAGTATCTTAGCCACCAACAATAATGATAATATCCATCAACAAAATCAAAATCGTGAAAAGTTTCTAAATTTCTTCATTCTTAGACTTCCTTTCCGTTTTTATTTAAAGGCAGTTTACATTTACCAAAGTAAAATTGATTTTCATTTTCTGTATGACACAATATATGATTATCTTCAAATCTATACTCACAATATGGAGAAAACGTTAACGCATTCTCGCTAGAGCCAATCAAACTATACCTAGGAGCATCTACTGTTCTTTTTTCTGATTTTTTATTGATTATTCTAACTATTTCATCATATTGAAAACCAAAATAGTTCAATAAAATAAACCACGAACACTCTGCGAATCCATTTTCTTTTAGTCCTCTATATGTAATAATAGTATCAACATTTGATTTGATTAAATCATCTACATATGATTTTCCTGATAGTACAGTTCCAAAACAAGAAGCTAAGAAAATCACTTTATTTTTTTTAGAGTCTAAAAAATCAACTAATATCGTATCATTACTATTAATTGCTATTGCTTCTGACACTAATTTTTCTTGACCTAAATATAATAAATTACCATTACCATGAACGATTGCGGATAAATAGTTAATTTCTTTTAAATTACATAATTTTTCATATACATTCCCTTTACGATTTACAATCTAAAAATTTTCTCTAGAGATTTCTTTAATTGAAGAATCAAGCATATTTAATATTATATTCGCATTACCCTCAATTTTATATGGATACAAAAATTTCGTAATTAAAACAGATAGTGCCTCTAAATCATGAGAAACTAAGTATGTAATATTATATATTGATAATCTCATAATCAGACTATCTAATTCTTTTGACATTGCATACTCACTGATAAATATGTACTGTTTATTCCTATTTAACAAGGCTTCTGTTTTAATTTTTAAAAATTTTGCACCTATACATTGTGATAATGCATATGCAATATCATAATCTCTAGTATCTGCATATAAAATCTCTAAATCTAAATTAGATAAATCTCGCCTGATTCTATCATCTAACTTAAAGTAATTTATATTTCCAGTTTTAGAGTATAAAATTAGATTCTTACATTCACTTATTTTAATAAATAATCTAATTTTTTATTTGTAATAATGACCTCTTGCATAGTAAAAATCCTTTAATAATTAAACAATTGCATATATGATTAGTAAGTATTTAGTTATAACTAAATACTTACCTGTACAGGTAAGACTCTCCTTACAAATATAATGATGATTTAAACAACTTTTTAAACTATATTTTACTCCCTTCAATACATCTGATATGTACCCTCCTTACTGGGTGTCCAGTAAAGAGGGTACATATCAATCTGCCAGGATATAGAATTCAAACATCAACAATTTTAATCCTCTTTTTTAATATATTAATTTTTTTCTAATATCTAAATTTTTATCTAGAAACACCGTTTGCAGGACCAGGATCAATTTCTGTTGCCTTTATATGAGATTGGGGTTTCGATACAATCCCTAACAGAATTAAAACTATAACTACTAAAGTAACAATTTTTTTAAACAAATTTTTCATATTTCTCTCCTCTTTTTTGCCTTTAGTTTATCACTTCGATGTTATTATGTCAACAATTTTATAAGGTTTTTTTATTTTTTTTTATTAAATACATATTTGTATTATTTTGGATTAAAAAAAAACGATGCTTAATTGAACATCGTCTTTGCTATTCTGTTATATCTGCAATATAATGCTCGATTTTAAGAGCCATTGACATATTGCCCTCAAGCTTATATAGGAAATAAGCCGTTTCAAAGTACTCTTTTACTGCAACTTTAGAAGAAAAATTCTTACTGACATTTCCCATCAATACATACAAATCAGCCAAAAGATATGTTGTTCTATACGTCTTACATTGCTTTATCGTATCTGTGATTTTAGTAATAGCCTCTTCAGTATTATTCTGCAACCATAGATAGCGACAAACATTATAATTAAATTTAATAGAAAGGTTTAATTCTTCGATTGTGTTTAACTTGAGTTGATTTACTTGACACTCCAACTTTTCTCGAATTTCATTAAAGCTCTCTAAATCTTCAATATCATAATAAAAATTAAATAGAGTATTTGAAACTTGAAGGTAGAACAGGTCAGTTACATTTAACTGAGACAGTACCTTCTCCAATCTTGCCACAGCTTCCTCTTTTTGCCCATAGAAATAAAAATCTATAAGAGATTTTATCCACTCCATATAAAATTTATTTACTAGAGACAAGCGATGTACCTTTACACTCTCTAATTCATATATATACTTCAAAGACTCATAATTTCGATTTGTGATAAATGTCTGGGCTAACTTCTTAAACTCTGATAGCTCATCAATCTCTTCTACAATTTGCTCATTAAAAAAATAATCTATACTAACTTTTAACTTCTTAGACAGAGCATATAAAAAGTCTGCTCCTGGAGTAAATTCTCCATTCTCTAATCGACTAATCTGTCCCTGTTTACATATCCCCTCGGCCAATTCTCGCTGAGACATTTTTAATTCTTTTCGTCTATTTTTTAATCTGGTTGCTAATAGTGTGCCCACGTTTGCATTTTCCTTTTCTATTCGATTTCAATTTCAATTGTAACATGATTAAATTTTAAATACAAATTTATAAGCCAAAAGATACAAATTATATATAAATAATGACTAGATAGGTTATTTTTGAAAACCCATCTCTTCTTCTTTTGAAATTTTCTTACTCACACGATTGATAAACTTATTCATTTTAAATACGATGTTCTCATATCTATCTTTTTCTAATGCCAATTGATTTCCCAACTCCTTCAGATTCTCTTCCACAACATTAATACTAATTGCCTCAGTTATATTCAATTTTGAAAGATTCAACTTCATTTCTTGCTTGTTTTTAACTGAAGACAGTAAATATTCTGCTACTTGATTTAAGGTTATCACTCGTTCTTGCAAAGCATTGATTCTCAACTCAGACGCTGCTAGTTCACGCACTAGCTCGTCTTTAATCGTGATATAAGATTGATTTTCCACATTCAACTTAATCAAAGCATCCACTTCTTCAATCTTTTCTTCAATCATCTCCACAGTCGTTTTTCTGTGGAATGGAATTGTTTGATTTTCAGAGCTGAATTGGCGAATCAACGTTCTACCTTTCATATAGCGGTTTTTCTCGGCGTCATCTTTGTGATAGACATAGTAGGCGCTAGTTTCTCTAATAAAAACCTTTACCTTATCCTCTTCCATATCTAGCTCCATGTTAGGTACAAAGACAAGCCCCTCCTGACGAATACCAAACTTGATCTTGATGTAAATTCCATCATCCACTACTTTTTCGATTTGATTAAATGACAACTCTACCTCAAATTCATGAACAGCGTCCCTGTTTTTCCTGAACCCTTGATAGGACTCCCAAAATTTCTCCTCGCTTGGGAGTTCTTTTTCTTTGGAGATTTTCTCTTCTTGATAAACTTGAACTAAATCCTTAAGTTCTGGAGCTTTCAATTTTTTTCTCTTTTCAAAATAATCTTTGAAAAATTCTACATCGTAAAGATTTTTCTTATTTATTTCGGTCTCTTTCACCTCTACTCCTGAAAATTGAAAAGAAACATGCTTTTGCTTAGGACTGATATTTAATCCAAATAGTTTTGCTTTTTTTATCAGAGTTTCTAAGTTATCAACATTGGGTAGAAGAAATTCCATAAGCTCTTCTATTTTTCTTTTGGCAAAGTAATTCTTGAAAAACTCTTCTGTGTAAGGTTGCTTGCGATTGAGTTTATTACCACGCACCACTTGTCTCATAGTTGAGTCCGTCATAAAAAAGGTGGTATGCTTGTGACTGAAATCCATCTCCATATGTAGTAATGGAGCGTTCTTTTTTAAATCCTCAAAATCGGTAGAATTTTCAATCAAAAAATAGAGTCGCTGCTTGAGTTCGTACTTGTAATTGGTCTTACGATAAACTTCAAACTGCTGGTGGGAATAGCGATTCTCTATAATTTTCGCCCCTGCAATTTTAGAAAATCTATCTGAAATCATTCGAAGATTTCGTTCCACATTATAATCCCACTTGAGTTTTTTGTCCGAATTACTATCAACCGAGTTGATAATGATGTGATTATGGAGGTGATTTTTATCAGCGTGAGTCGCAACGATAAAACGAAATTTTCCACCGGTTAACTCCTTCATTGTCTCATAGCCAATCTGATTGATTTGTTCAGGAGTGAGATGATCCTCTGGAGAAAAAGACTGAATGATATGATGGGCATGAATTTTTCGTTGCTTTTCCTCTAACCTAGCATGCCGAAAATTATAAAGCGTATCATTGCTGATAAAATTTTCATGATACATCTGCACCATCTCATCATAGCTAGGAAAATCCAGAAAATTTCTCATGCCATAGTCCGATACCAATGCAAGATTCTTAGTCTTATCAGGATTAAGAATATACTTGATAATTTTTCTGCGATAACTCTTTCCGTGAATGGCAAAATGCTTAGTGATGACCATAAAACTCCCTCAACTTTTTTGCTTGAACACTAAACTCTTTCTCTACCTCACTTATCAAGTCAGCGATTCCCTTTTTCAAGTCTTGCAATTCTTCACTTGAAATCAACTGAGATTGATTAACACTTCGGGCAATCTGGTTGATGTTATTACCAATCCTCTTCAACTCAAATATCAAATCTTGATAACCAGTTGTATCAATGGTGATGAAATTCATACCAGGGTCAAGTAGGGTTCGTCGAGCATATTCTGAAAAAGATTTACAACCGCTTTGATCGATGCAATGTTTCAACTGACTCAATTCGCTATCAGATAGGAAAACTTTCTTTAGCTTAGTTCGGTAACGATTTTCCATGTGCCTACCTCATGTATTTTTTACGGAAGTCTTGACTAAGAGGAATGGAGTTCCCTATTTCTTGAATCAATTCCTGAACACAGGTTAAGAGAATGGATACATGTTCTTGGGTGACTTGATGTTCTGCCCTTGATAAGATTAAAATCTCATAAACATCACGACTGATTTGTTCCAGCTTTTGAGAATGCCAGAAGGTGAACCACTTTTCAGCAGTCATTTCTAACTCGTTCTCCAGTAACTTGTTTCTGGCAAATGAAGAAAAGTGTTCAAATCCTTTATTTTTCATCATTATGTCAATCATTTCTAATTCATTTGCAGTCAAATTAACCTCTTTGCGAATGTCTCTGTATTGTTCTGGCACACTACTTCCTCACTTTCATCTATTGTCGGATAATTCCCGACCCCGTGTCAACCACGGGAAACTTATAAAAACAAAATATAGCATCTTGTAAGGCTTTGCGAGCTCAGATATTGTGTCCACAATATCCCAAAAATCATATCGTCTGCCATTACAAACCTCACGGTTCAAAAAACAAACGATATGAAAATGTGGTGGCACGCCCCCAAACCCCCAAGATAAATCTAAATTAAAAAAAGTATAACAAATACTTTTTGATAAAATTATCACAGAAAAAAGAGCCCTGTCGGACTCTTACAAACTAAAACAATGTCTCTGATATTCATACTGTCTAATGCCACTACTGTCTTTGTTCATCTTGATAGAAAAAACAAAATAATGGTCACGACCGTCTAAAGATTTGCTTTTGTTAAGTTTAAAATAATGTTTTTGAGACATAGCCATTGTGCGTAAAATGTCATCAGTGATAAATGTTAATGGTATATCTAAAGCAGAATACTTGTAAAAATCTGACTCAAATCGTAAATAAGAATCAGAAAAATAATCTAGCTGCAATTTATCGTCATATAATTCTTTACGATTCATATAAATCCAACCTTTCTATCTGGATATCGAGTATATCTTCACATCTTAATCGAAGAAAACCAGTGTCTGATTTTATAGATATAAACTCTTTCCCAATTTCTTTAACAATACCCGATACTACTTTTCTTCTATTTGAGTGCTTAAAAATAAACGTTGCAGGGAATGTATTCGTATAAAGTTGACGAACAAGTAAAATTCTCTCTTCCATTGATAAAGTAATTGAGACATCTTCTTTATTTTTTTCTTCCCAAAGAGAACTTGAATGTTCTGATAAAAAGAATCCCATCCACTTAGCCATCCCACGATCTTGATACTCTCTTGCAGATAAAAAAGGCAAATAAGAACGATTCATCATTTTAGCCCATCTAATCCTCCAGCTGAATGACCACCAATGAGTTTACTCCTTGCAATTATTCTAGAAGCCTGATCCAGGGCATTTCCTTTCAATAGTGAAGTAAAACCAAATTCTGTTCGAATAACATCGATTGCGGACTGGAGCCTTTCTTCTTTTTCTATTTTTTCAATATCATCAAATAACGAAATCAATCCAAAGGATTCATCTACTAAGCCAGAATAGTTAACGGCAACATTCCTGATAGCCCCTGAAGTGTATTTAGTGTGAAATAACTTTAAAACATAGTTTGTTAGTAGTGCTGTTTGATTGGTTGGTTCAATTTTCATTTGAGTATTGATAGAACGCTTTTGTTCCACTTTAGAGTAGCCTAGATGTATAGAAACTACTGTTGCTTTTTTACCGGCTCTTCTCAATCTAACTGCAACTTGTTCTGCCATCTCACGAAGTATGATCTCAATATCTCTTTGTTTAATATAATCTCTTGGTAAAACTTGAGAGTTCCCTATCCCTTTTGACTTTGGCTTATAAGGTTTATGAACATTACTTTCATCAATCCCATTGGCATGGAACCATAACTCTAGACCCATGATACCAAGCTCTTTTTTAATCAAGTCAGGATTAGCCTGTGCCAATTCTTTAATCGAAAAGATACTTAGATTATGTAATCTCTTCTCCATTCGATTTCCAATTCCCCAGAAATCTGTCATTTTAGGAATAGCCCATACTTTCTTTTCAACATCTTCATAGGACCAATTGGCTCTCATTGTCAGAGTCTTTTTAGCTTCATTATCAAGCGCCAACTTAGCTAATAAGGGATTGGCATTAGACATACCTACCGTTGAATAGATTCCTGTTTTTCTCCAAATCTTTTTTTGAATGGCAGCCGAAATAATATCTAACTTATCTTTCCGACTAATACTTTTATCAGGAACAAAATAATTTAATGAACTTGTTAAATCAATAAATCCTTCATCAATTGAGTAGGGATAAATATCCTCTGGTGCCGCAAAATCTTGAAAGATTTTTTGAATCTCCATATTCACTGTAATATAAGTATCCATTCTCGGAGGAACAATCACGGTTGATTTTGCCCATTCCTCTATATAACGAACATAGTCTATCGTTGTCGGTAAACCTTGCTTTCTAGCATTATAGTAAGAGAATTTGCGAGTCTTTATATCAAATGGTAAATCATAGGAACGTCCAACATTTGATTTCCCAAAGACCTTCTTAAACATAGGAGAGGAAGCAAGAATTAACCCAGCAGAATTATCTGCACGGCTCATAACACAAAGTGAAGTCTTAAGTGGATGCAGGCCTCTATCTACACACTCTACACTTGCGTAAAAAGATTTCATATCAACAAAGGCAATGTCACTTTTAGGTTCGAGACTATAATCAAACCAAGTCATACTCAGTCCTCTAAAGGCATAAAGTTCCCAACGATTTTCCCTATAATGCGAGGATTCTCATCATAAGGCGCAAACTTATCTGAATAGTTCCGATTGAGTGAAACTAAACGAAGCCCATTTTCTTCACGATAAACTTTCTTTATATAAGTTTGACCATCCCAATCTATGGCATAGATAGCCCCGTCATAATCAAATCCTGTTTGCTTAATAAGGGCTACAGAACCATTTTCATATGTCGGTTCCATTGAATTACCAAACACCCAAGATGCAAAATCATAATCAAATTGATGATTGAAGTAAACTGTATCGTAATTACCATCATCAAAATAAGCTGTTCCTGTACCAGCTGATAATTTTTCGTAAACTTTATAAGCAAAACGCTCAGGTAAATCTACAACCTTCTCATTCTGTTTGTTCAACAGTTCTGTAGCATAATAAAGTGTTTCTTTTTGATTCTTCTCCGTTAGTTTGAGATAGGTTTCTACTATTTCATACTCTGATTCAAAATATCGAGGGTCTACATTCAAAATCTCACTCAATTTGCTTAGATTATTTTGATTCGGTTTTGTTTTACCTGATTCCCAATTAAAGTACGAAGCTCTACTAATTCCCAAACTGGATGCAAGTTGAGATTGAGATAATCCTTGACTTTCTCTTTTTTCTTTTAATTTAGTAGGTGAAAACATTTGTTCTCCTTTTGTAAGTTTATTAACTAACAAAAGGATACCATAGCTTGTTGAAAAAATCAAGAGTTTAATAACCCCCAAGATTTAAAATAATCATAAACTGTGCTTAATTTCTACTTATATTGTTAGGAAACCATCACTTAAGGAAGTTATAACTTTTGAAAAAGATAAAGAACAAGCAAAAATAGAAAATAAAAAAGGATCGTTATTTTTTAAATGACGATCCAATAGACTATATTTTAAAACTCATGATCTAACAACCATTTCGATTAGTTAAATCTTTCAATCTTTCTTCTCCTGATTTAAGCATATCCTTCTCTACTTGATTCCATTCTCCAAATAGTAAGTCATGAAGAACGGTTGCTGCTGAAGTTGTATCTTCTCCTGAATCATATACACAACTTCTATCTCGTTGGTAAATTTGAATTCTTTCAAAGATAGCTAGTTCTTCCAACTGTCGGGTATTATCAACTAGATGATTTACAATGAAATCATGATGTTCTTTTGGAGTTGCGCGTGCTTGATTTGGATTGATAGCGTACAGTTCTTCGTATCGGATAAGAGTGCTCAGATAGGACAATTCGGGCTTTGTCGTAATTAAGGCTAATTGTACTTCATATCCCTTATTTTTCAAGAGTTGTGCTGTTTTCTTTGGAACATCAATTGTTCGTAAGGTTCCCTCTATCAAAAGATTGTATCCCAAATGACTCAATTCGGTTACTAAAGACTCTACCATTTTCCCTGCAAAATCTTTGGTGTATTCAACACTATCTTTGCCATATTCTTGCTGAAGTTCTAAATAGTGTGGATGCTGGGAACGAAAACTATCTCCATCAATAATAACAATATTTCCTTGAAATTCTTTCTGTTTTATACGATGAATTGTGGTCTTACCAGCACCACTTTGACCTCCAAGCAAAATAGCTATAGGATGCTTACTGGACTTTTTTCCTCTTGTCAGTGAGCGAAGATTCCGTGCTAAAGCATGTTTGAATTCGCTATCAGTATAATCTTGGATTTCCATTAAGCTACCATCCGTTTTTCAGATATCTCTAACATACGTTCAATTCCATCCAAATAGCCGCTATATCTCTCTATTTCATCAAAAGTTTCTACTAAATAGATATTCGTATGAATCAAGTCAGATAGATCATCACTCATTAAAATCCAAGGATTAGATTCATCATCGATGCTAATCCCCTGACTATCTTGATAACGAAAGAGTCGAGATAATAGATTAGCACCTCTTTCTTTCACAATTTCAATTTTTAAAGTCAATTCATAATCTTCAACAGGATTGAGCATTTTATCTTCTCCTACAATATCGACATAAGATACATTAAACTTCTGACAAATAATGTCTATTAGTTCCGTAGAGACTGAACTCGTTCCATTTTCATACCGGCTCAAGCTATTTCGAGAAATTCCTACAATTCGGGCAAAGTCGTCTTGTGTTAAGTCATGTGTTTTACGTAAGGATTTTATGTTCTTTCCAATCATGGCAAACTCCTTTTATTTTTATACCACCATTATAACATTTAGAAAAAGCAAATGCACCATTTTTGGTGCATTATTGGCTGTTTTTCCTAAATCTCTCTAAATTCTTCTCCAATTGTTCCTTATGAAGTTGATTTTTAGCTTTTTTTAATGTGTCGTCCAAAGTTTCTTCTCTGTAAGTTGCTTCTGTTTTTAGTTGTTGTGATTCTTTATTTGGAGTGAAAATGATATCTAGCAGTCGGTCTATTTTTTCAAGATCTTGGACAGACATATCGGATAGTCTATGAATTAACTTCTTAAATACGTCACTATTGTCTTGGTTTTTCTTAAAAAGTTTTGTAAACATCTATAGCCTCTCAAAAAAAGCAGCCTCTTAGGACTGCTTAGTGTAATTCGGAAATCGCATCATAAATGGACTGCAATTTCTTATTGTCTTTATTCTTTGTGTCGATCAACGTATGTAGCTCTTCAATTTTCTTTTGACTACTTTGAATATCACTATTGTTATCCGCAATCAATCTTTTAAGATGTTGCTGATAACTTGTAGTGATATCTGTCTCTTTTCCTGTTCTAACCTCTGTAACTTTGGGTTTAGAACTAGAATTTGATTCCGTCACAGGTGCTTGTTTTCGCTTTTGAAAAGCTGCTTCATAATTTACATCATTACCTCCTTGATGATTTCCAAATAAGGCCGCAATTTTATCTGGATCTTCTTGATTTTCTGATTTACTTTCTAATGGTTGATTAAAATTCCAATCTTTTGTCATTCACTCATTTCATCCTTTCTAAATTCAGAATCATCGAATTGTCTTTCTTTACCAAAGGCATGGTCAAGAGCTTCTTCAAAACTCATGTGACTAATGCTTTGACGCCTTTTGAACGTCGCAAACATCGCTGTCTCCAGTTGCTCTTTGTAAGCAGCGAGTTTTTCTGTCTCTCTTGCTACCTTGCTTTCTTGCCTAGTGACCTTTTCTTCTAAGCGTTCGATTATGGTCATATACGATCCTCCTTCATTCTAATATTAGCTAAAACATCTTGATTTTGTTATCACAATTCTAAACATTGAGAAGTTTGTCCTACTGGTTGATTCCCCAATTGCTCTTTTGCAGTCTCAAGCATAAATTGTAAATCTGATTTCTTTTCTCGAAGGACATCATTCCAGTCTACTTTTTCTTTCCCAGATTCATTATCAGGCAAATCCAGTAAAACAGGAAATCCTGATTGAGATAACTTATCAGAAAAATCTTTACCTGCATCATCACAATCTACCGCAAGTGTCAATAAATCAGGATGATTATCAAAATAGCTGGTGGTATCACGAATTGTATTGATTAAAGGCAATAACTTTGAAGGTATTACTGTATCCAAAAATTCTAACTTCTGATTTTCTTCAGCTATCAGTCGTAAAGTTTGATAAGCAACAACAGACTTTTTTAATCCCTCCATAGATACCAAACGAACATCAGATAGACTTTGTTGATGAAGTTCGTAATAGCTCATCAAGTCGACGAACGATTCACAAAAGACCAGTCTTTTTGGTTTACCAATGTCAAAGGATATTCCAACATGTCCATGGCTTCCTTTTAGAATCGTTTTTAACCTCTCTCTTGGGATAGAATGATTCTTATAAATCCCTTGTAGGCTTGCTGCCTGCAGTTTGTGTCGATGATCAAAGCTTTTAAAAACAATAACAGGTTCAACAGTTTCATTTGTTTTCCAACTGGCTTGTGACATCAAACCTTGTTGAATCATCTTTTGTATGATTTCTTCTGAAATTCCTCTACATTCTGTTAAATAATATCTGGCCAGACTACAGTTAGAATCTTCTATTCTCTTTAAAGGGTAATAAAATGGTCTCTCTCTTTTTTCTTGAACAGCTTCTTTTTGAAAAGGTTCTTCAGAAAGAAAGGCTAGAGCTTCTTTAAAGGATATTCCCTTAACAAGTCGAACAAAATCAATGACATCACCTTGAATATCTCTTGAAAACCATTTAAAAGTATTGGTAGTTGAAAAAATCCGAAATGAATCGTGTTCAGAATGCTCATAGACACTGTTCGAAACTTGTTTAAAGGAGATACCTAAACGATTGGCTACATCTAGAATTGAAATTCGCTTACATTCTTCTATTTCCATGCAACATCATCATTTTGTCGTAGTATTTGGCAGTGATGGAATAGATGATGATTCTTCTAAAGTTTTAGGAGTTGCCTTATCTAAATCATCTAACCCAGATTTCCAAACCTGTACTTGATTGACCAATAACTTACCTGGTAGTTTCGAATAGGACAATTTAACAGTTCTTGTTTCTGTCTGATTGGTTTTTGATTGGTTGGCATTCTTTAAATCGGATACATAGGTTACATTATAAGAGACCATGGCAATAGCTTGATTCGTAGTCTGATTGACAAAGATATCAGCTTTTTCAAAATGATAATCCAAAATATAGTCCTTATAAACTTGGTTCATGGCATCGTTTTGACTTGTCAATTCTTGAGAATAAGCTGATTCAGTCATATAAGGTTGAATACGTGTATTATTTTCTCCGAGCTTTTCTTTCGTATAGTACTGAGTCAAAAATTCTTTTACAGTATCCGATGACAAAATGCTGGCTTTATCTTCTTCTTGTTTGTCCTCTACAAGTTTAGCTGCAGCCAATTCGATTTCTTTGCGACTTTGTTTAGCAGTAGAATGTTGACCAGCAGTATATCCCATCATGAGAATAAAGCTAGTTGCAGCCACTGCTCCAACACTAATTAAGGCTTTAGTTTTGACTTTATTTAACATCTTAGACCTTCTTTCTATAAAAACTAGGTCAAGAATAACAAAAAGAACTTGTAAGTTTTATCACATCACAACGAAAGGTAATTCCTACATTTCAGGCGCAAAATCGTACAGTTCAGAGAAAAAAATCAAAACTAGATGTCTTCATCTTATAATGTAACTATGAAAAATTTAAAAGAAGAAAATTTGAGAAGAGCTCTTTCTCATATTGAACGACATAAACAAGCCATAAATACAAGTAATAATAGTAAGGATAAAAATTATCATAAATTATTGCTCCAATTTAGCTATGAAGTGTATGAAAGAATCAAGGCTAATAAAAAACCTTATCCGAATTTAGATTCAGATAAAGTTTTTTAAACATCTAACAAGTTTACATACTTTCCTTAGTTTTGGAGTTTATGAAGCGCCAACTGAATCCTAGAACCAACATCAGATTGATGAAAAGGTACACAGCCGTAAAACTAGTTAAACCATGTTGTCTGATATCATCAAAATATAAACTAGGTTCAGTAAAGAACAAATAAATTCCATAGACCTCCACGAAAATAAGAAAACTGACAAAACCAATCAGGAAAAGTCCACTGGCAATAAGAAAGAGTCTCCATAAAAGAATGAGAATTCCTCCTACTGCTAAAAAAATTACTGGGATAAGGAGTAAATCATTCATGACTTTCTCCTTTCTAGTCAATCAATTGACGATAATGGGTGGCAAGAGAGGAATCAAATTCCTCTAGCTTTTGAACTAAGTCCAAATACTCCTCTTTTTCATGCTCTTCAAAGTCAACGCCTCGATGATTCTGAAGAGAGATTTCCAATTGACTAGTGAGTTCTCGTTTAGAAAAACTGTAATCCCCCGTCACTTCCTCATAATGTTCCTTTAGCTCCTTGTAGGCTTGGTATTCTTCAGGTGTTTGAAATCCCTGTACCAAAGCCTCTTCTAATTGATAATAGGTATCTTCCATCATAATTATTACCTCGTTTCTTTCTATCTTTATTCTACCGCGCTTTTCTTTTCTTGTCCGCTATTTATATCTATTTTTTAATCTAATTCAAAAGAAAGTTGTTCTTGCTTTTCTTTTCCTTTTTCGTGGAATTGTCTTAAGGCCTGATCAATAATATCTAAATCCGTTTCTGTTTCAATCAATGGCGCGAGTACATCGTATTCGGCCTTTTTTGTTTGATAGTCTTCTTCCTTTGGAAAATTTTTCTCAATTTCTACCTCAGCAGTAGTCAATTTATCCTTTAATTCATCCAATAAGTTCTGAGTTTTCACTTGGTCCTCTTTAATGTGATCAATCGTATGCTGAAGCCTTTGAATTGTCCCCAATGGAGAATACAAATCTAAACTGACAGAATATTGATTTTCTCCTACAATCTTAACAGAGAAGGTTTCAGGAAGAGGTTGATTTGTTGGAAGACTAAGCATTTTTATTTCAAATCCTCTATAGCTTGCTAGGGTTCGGAATTCTTTGCTGTCAGCTTGATTATGACGGATAAGACGGTGTAGGGATTCCCCTGCTTCAGCTCGTTGCTCAAACGCTTGCTTACCTACCGTCATAGAAAATGCCTGGTCTTTCGACATTTCAGACTGTTGAATGTCGCCTTCATACTTGCTTAATCGTTTCTCAAGAATGGGCATATTTTCTTCACAGTAAGAGATTGTATGACGATAGTGATCCTTGCTGCGTTGAAAGGCGCGTCTTTGATTTTCTAATAGAGTTAGATCATTCTCTAGTTCCATCTTATATTTGAGATAAGGATTACCTGTTGCTAGTGCCTTAAAATCAGAAGCTGTCATAGTCTGTTCATCAATATCTTCCGCAGCACGAATCGGCTCCTTAGAAGTCATAATCTGCTTAATATAACGGAGTTTGTTCTCCTGAGTTGCCCATAGATAATTATCAAACGAACCTTTGGTAATATAGTGGTAAATATCCACTTCCTTGTTTTCATTTCCCTGTCGGATAATACGTCCATTACGTTGCTGAATGTCACTTGGTCTCCACGGTACATCCAGATGGTGAACTGCTTTCATCTTGCTCTGAACATTTAAACCTGTTCCTCCTTTTTCAGTTGAGGCAAGAAGAACCCGAACCTCTCCTGCATTAACCTTTCGAGACAAGCTATTCTTCTTTTCATCACTATTGGCATCATGTACAAAGGCAATTTCTTTACTAGGGATTCCTCTATCAACTAATAAAGCCTTAATCTCAGAATAAACATCAAAGCCATTATCTTTTTTCTTAGGTGTGCCAATATCTGAAAAAATCATCTGAGTAGCCTTATTTTCCATTCCCTCACGATAAATTCTTTCAACATTATCCACTACCTGAAGCAGTTTATGATTGTCTGCTAGACTATAACTAGAGTCCAATAAACGCATATCAATAGCTAGTTTCCGCGCCTCACCCGTAATCTTCAACATGTTATCCTGGCTCGGATCAACTGTTCCACATTTGACCATATCTGACCTCATAACTAATTCTTCTAAATAGAGTTTCTGGTTTTCAGTTAACTCACTCTCAATAGGGATAATATGAGCTTCTGGAACAGGTAAATCCAACATATCTTGTGTTTGAATGTCGGCTGTTTCTTTATAGATTTTCATCAACTCAGGTAGATTGACAAACTTTTTAAATCGTTTCTTAGGTTGGTACTTATCCCCTGTAGGAGCTAATTCCATAGAGTTTTGAATTTCTCCAAAAGCACCTACCCAAGAGTCAAAATAATCAACTTGATAGCGTTTTAAGATATCTGGTTGAATGTAGTTCATCATAGTATATAACTCACTAATAGAATTGGAAACAGGTGTTCCTGTCGCAAAGACAATGTTTTTAAAATCATGTTCTTCCTGAATCTGTCGAACCTTCATTTCCATATCCACATTCTTCTTAGACGTTGTATTGGTAATCCCTGCTACATTTCCAAGTCCAGTAATTGGACGTATATTTTTAAAGTGATGTGCTTCATCCACAAAGAGAAAATCAATTCCTAAGTTCTCAAAATCAATAAAACTATCACGATTAAAGCGTTGGAGTTCTTCCAATTGTCTCTCAAGACCACTTATTGATTGCTCTGCTTCTTTAACGGTGTACTTATTTTCAGAATGTGTTTTAATCTCTCGTAGTTCATTGAGTTTGTCCTCGATATAATTCATCTGTCTTTCCTTACTGACAGGGATTTTTTCAAATTGAGAATCCCCAATGACAATGGCATCGTAATCTCCTGTAATGATACGTGACACAAATTGTTTTCTTCTCGCCTTCACAAAATCTTTCTTAGTGGTCACAAAGACTTTTTTAGTAGGGAAAAATTTCATGATTTCTTGGCCAAACTGAGCAGACAAACTAGAGGGCACCACATACAAGGGCTTATGAACCATCCCCAACTCCTTTAATTTAAACCCAGCACCAAGCATGGTCAAGGTCTTTCCTGAACCTACCTCATGAGCTAATAAAGCTCTTTTTTCTTCTACGATTCTTTGAATAGCATTCTCTTGATGAGGACGAAGACTGATGTTTTGTGCCAAGCCATCAATGACTAGATGGCTACCATCATACTCTCGACTAACTGTTCGATTATAAAGACGATTATAGCTTTCCTCAATGACCTGTTGGACTTCTGGATACCGTGAGACAAATTCTTGAAAGAGCTCTTGTAAATGCTGCTCTTTTGCTCTTAGAACAGAGGTTTTTTCCAAATCTGTGATAGTCTTTTTCTTTTCCCCTTCCGTAACAGTCATGGTAATCGTCGGTTGGTTCGAATTAAGTAAATTCTCAAAAATCTTTCTTCCTGTATCATAACGTGACCCACTAACTCCAAGACTACTATCTTTGGCACTTGGATAGCGATAAACAAATGATGTCCTTAAATGAACCTGGCCATCGACAGGATTCACTTCAATGACTTGTTCAACATCTGGCGAAGACAATTCAAATTCACGATTGGTAAAACATTCAAAGGCAAATTTACCATAAACGGATTGAGGAATCCAACGTGACCCTATTTTGAACTCAATATCTGCCAGATGAATCCGTGGAGGGCGAACAGATTCTAACAAATCTAAAGCATGAGACCAGTCAAATTCTTGGTTGTTTTCATCTACTAATAGTTGAACTACTTCTATCTTATTGAGAATATCTCCTGACAAAAACTGGTTCTTAGAAAGATATTTTCTTTCCCCTCTTAAATAACTTTCTGGATCCATTAAAACCTGGTCACCTAACTCATCTAAAATAGCAGCTTGGCTATGTTCGGGATAAATTGATACCATATAGTCTAAATCAACTCCTCTACCATCCGATAAACTGGAGTTTAAGGCATCTAAAGCCGTTGATACTCTTGTAATCTCTCTCTCTGGTCTAACCAATGCTTTCTCAAAGGCTAAAGATTTTTTATATTTTACTTTCTGGTCTTTAGAATCGATGTATTCATCTTCTAAACTTGCTAGTAAAGAATACTTATCGTCACTATCAAATAAGTTCCGATTGACTGAGGCATTCAAGTATCCAAATTGACTTACAAAGCGGTCATAGTTATGATTGAGTTTACTAAGTAACACCTGAAATTCTGTCCGACTATAATCTTGATGACGTTGAATTTCAATTAAGGATTGATAGGTCTCTCTCAAATCAACCATGCCCTTAATGCGACTAATATCCTTATCCGATAAGGGACTTTCATAAAAGACAGTTTTTTTGAACAGTCCCTTATATTTCCCTCTTTTACTCGCTTCTTCTGACTTGTAAACATCTAGTGCTTCCTCTTCTGTCAAATGAAGTTGCACGAATCGGTCTATTTTATGTTCAGACAAAGAACTGTCCCAAGCTTTAAAATCTCCCTTCTCATCTACATAATAACTAATTTCGTCTACTTTTGAACTTTTCCGAATGCCATGCGTATCTCGGTAATAAATTTGATTTCCCTCATATCCAAAAGAATAGAGCGCTAAGTCCTCACGTATACGACTTGGGATAGAATTATCCACTTCTTCTTGGATAAAAACAGGTGCTTTCAAAGAATTGTCAATTTGTTTAGGTGCTTCCACATTCTCGAATGCTTTCATTATTTCAGTAGCTAATGTTTCTGATTCCCCCTTAACATTGAGGGTTCCTCCATTAAAATTACGTACTTCATATTCACCCAAAACTTGTGTATTGTATTTCCCATCAAAATAAGGATTGATCCAGACACGCTTATCCTCCTCAAAGGGAATAGAACCACTAAAAACAAGTTCCTCTTCATTAAGATTCTTTGCTTGATTCTTTTGAAAGAAGAGGAGATCTGTGGTCACTCGAGTACCTGCAATCTTTTTAAAAGCCGTATCCGGCAAACGAACTCCCCCTAAAAAATGAGTGTTGGTTTTAATCTCTTGTAAGACATTATCTGTCCGCTTATCCATTGTCCCGATAGATGAGATAATCGACACTTGTCCTCCGTCTCTTACTAAATCAAGTGAGTGTTTGACAAAGTAATCATGAATCATATAAGGTTTATCATAGTTTTTATCGGCAATGCGAAAATTTCCAAATGGAACATTCGTTAAGACTAAATCAAAACTATTATTTTGATAGGGAACTTCTTCAAATCCTCGCACTTCAATGTGGACATTTGGATGGAGTTGTTTTGCGATTTCGCCTGTCACACTGTCTAATTCAACCCCATAGAGTTCTGATTTATCTCGTATACTTCTAGGCATAGCCGCAAAGAAGTTCCCAGTCCCCATAGAAGGATCTAATATCCTTCCTCCCTCAAAACCATCATCCAGTAATTTTTGCCAAATCTGGCGAATAATCATTGGGTCTGTATAATAGGCTGTGAGAGAACTTTGTTTCATGGTCGAGTATTCTGATTTACTTACTAAACTCTTAAGAGTTAAACGTTCTGCTTCATACTTTGGATTGAGTTCATCGAAAAATTCATTGGCAAGACCACCCCATCCAACATACTTAGCTAGTAGTTCTTGTTCTTCTGGATTCGCTTGTCGTCCCTCTTTTTCTAATCTTTTAACAAGGTCAATTGCAGCGATATTCGTTTCAATTTTTTCTCGATTTGTCTTAGGGTAAAAGTCCTCTAAATCATCTGGAAAAATGAAATCTTGAACAGGGATATCCAACTCTTCTATACTTGAAATAAGAGTTTCTGTTTCCTTATCCTTTTCATTTTCTTCTTCCAGATAGGAAAACAAATCTATTTCCTGACTTTCACTTGATGAATCAATCTCAATCTCTGAATCTTCTTTTTCAAGTTCTACAAGAGACAATACTTGTTCAATCTCTTCCAAACTGTTCAAGTATAAGATAGGATTTTCTTCAAATAACTGGTTGGAATCATTGAATAGCTCTAGGCGAACTAAGTCATTTAACTGGGCATTTTCAATCGAAACCAACTGAAATACTTGACCTTTATAACTTACTTGTGAACCGATTGGATATTCCCTCAAAGCTTCTTCTACAATTTTATCTACTTTAGATAGGGAATGAACTTCCACATTTTCTTCTACCTGGTCAATATTATCTAAAGGTAAGACCGCTTCCTCTACTTGCTTAGATTTTTCGCTTCTAGCCTTTACATCATCAAAATGAGTAATAATCTTCAGCTTTTGTGTCAGTGGTAGTTGTTGGTAGTTTCCTTCATGATGGACAAGATCCGTAACGGTATCTAAAGTAGCCATCAATTCTGAACCCAAATAGGCTAGAACATCTCCCTCTTTTTCTTCAAAATGAATCTCAAGAACCTCTTTTTCTAGTTCTTTGGAATCAACCATTAGAAGAAATTCCTCTATATCTCTACTAATGCGGTCAGATAGATTATTCGCAACCCGATAAACATTGACTAAATTGACCTCCTGATTCTGATGACATACAAGCTCACTTAATGGTGTTAGCTTTTCTTTTTCAGATTGGATGTAAAATCGAGTGGAAAGGTTATAGGTTGCGACTTCCAGAACTAAGTTTTTCTCAAAATTACTTAATTGAGATAATTTACCTAGACCCGCTTGCCCAAAATTTCTTGTGTAACTTTCTAAATCTTGGTCATTATTTTCAGAACTGGCCTCTAGGAAAGAAACAATATCTTGATGAAACGAATAGACATGAGGTATCTCTTCTATCTTACCCTCTTCAGCCAAAAAACTCTCTACCAAGTCCTGCCATTTCTCATCAAAATGTTGCGCTTGATATCGAAGAAATAGGTCCATTTTCTCCCTATCTTTTGGAATTGTTCCACGAAACATAGCCAATAATTGCATTACTTCCATACTCGCTCCTTTCATCTATACGAAAATAGGAGAATCACATGATTCCCCTACAACTCTATCTCCATTTCAACCTCTTGAGGACTGGTTTCTAAATCACTAGACAAAAGAGAAACGGTATCTGTTCTCATGTAGTAAGTATATAAGTCTTCTAGGTCTTGTTGATTTTCAATCCCTGTTTCAATACTAATCAGAGCCTGTATAAATTCCTTGTAGTGACTCTCCATCATATCTGAAATCTTTTGTTTCATTTCCATAAATACTGAGGATGGTTCAGTTAAACTTGTTTGGTTTATGTTTTGTAAATCCTTTTCTAAGGGATTTGTTCCTTCTTCTACTTCCACTAAATCTGAACGTCCATCACCATCAGAATCTGCGCTAAGAGGATTGGTTCCTAGCGCCAATTCTTGAGCATCAGTTAGTCCATCTAGATCCGAATCACGTTGATAAATGGCTTCCATATACTTCCTTCTTTCCTAGTTAATCTTTTTTCACTCCAATCCTACCAAATATTCCTTGAAAGAAGTATCACAACAAAAAAGAGAACGAGCCAAAACTGCGTTCTCCTGAAAATGATAAAACATTACTATTAAAATAGATTACATGTAAAACTCTAATCAGGCAGAGCCTGCTAACTCATGACAGAAAAAGATGTTTAGCCTATAGTGCTGGCATTAAAAAATCGTCACACATCACGCAAGGAAATCGCTAAATAAAACAGGCTTTGACCATGTCGGGATTAATTGCAGCACATTCCAAGGATCCAGCTTTTTCTTTTTTTTATGATCGAATTTCCCAAAGAGTAAGCAAGATGAAGGCCGTCATTGCTTATGCTCATAAGATTCTCAGAATCATTTACAAACTACTTTCTGCCAAGCATACTTATCAAAAAGAGAAGGGGCTAGGACTGAGGAAACAGTTCTAACGCCAAAACTAAAAAATTTCAATTACACGCTAGTACAGGAATTGATTTTTTACGCTTTCTTACTGTTTTTTTAGAAAAAAATAGCATAAAAATCTAGTTATCCGCATAAAAACTGGACTTATCACACTTTATCAAGGTCAAAACCACTCAATTTACTACTAATTTACTACTTATGAATGAGCTTTGATACGACGATTTATCCTTGAAAAGTGAAGATATAAAGATACTTCCAATAAAATTTGAATATTTAATAGGTAGACACTTCAAAAAATGAGGTGTCTATTTTTTTACCCGATTTTGAAAGGAAGTGAACTTATGAAAACAAAAAATCAAGAATCAAAAGGTCGTTCCCCACTCTTTAAGACCATCAAACATTCATTCAGCCAATAAAAAAGAAAGGATAGGTAAAAATATGGAACTTAAATTTGTGATTCCCAACATGGAAAAAACATTCGGCAATTTAGAATTTGCTGGCGAGGATAAAGTCGTTCAGCGAAGAATCAACGGACGGCTAACTGTCTTATCAAGAAGCTATAATCTCTATTCTGATGTTCAAAGAGCAGATGATATTGTGGTGGTGCTTCCTGCTGAAGCTGGCGAAAAACATTTCGGCTTTGAGGAACGTGTGAAGTTAGTCAATCCACGTATTACCGCAGAGGGCTACAAAATCGGCACTCGTGGTTTTACAAATTACCTTTTACATGCTGACGACATGATAAAAGAATAAAGAAAGAGAGGAAAAATGATGAGATTAGCAAATGGCATTGTATTAGATAAAGACACGACTTTTGGAGAATTGAAATTCTCTGCTCTACGTCGTGAAGTGAGAATCCAAAATGAAGACGGGTCGGTTTCAGATGAAATCAAGGAACGTACCTATGACTTAAAATCCAAAGGACAAGGACGCATGATTCAAGTAAGTATTCCTGCCAGCGTGCCTTTGAAAGAGTTTGATTATAACGCACGGGTGGAACTTATCAATCCCATTGCGGACACCGTTGCTACTGCCACCTATCAAGGAGCAGATGTTGACTGGTATATCAAGGCAGACGATATTGTGCTGACAAAGGATTCTAGTTCATTCAAAGCTCAACCACAAGCAAAGAAAGAACCGACACAAGACAAATAGTCGCTAGGTAGAAAGGAGACTTTTTCGCATGAAACAGCGTGGTAAAAGGATTCGCCCATCTGGTAAAGATTTAGTCTTTCATTTTACGATAGCGTCACTCCTGCCTGTTTTCCTGCTGGTTGTCGGACTGTTTCATGTGAAGACAATCCAGCAGATCAACTGGCAGGATTTTAACCTATCACAAGCAGATAAGATTGACATTCCCTATTTAATTATCAGTTTCAGTGTCGCAATTCTTATCTGCTTGCTGGTAGCGTTTGTATTCAAACGGGTTCGCTATGATACGGTTAAACAACTTTACCACCGTCAAAAACTGGCAAAGATGATACTTGAAAACAAGTGGTATGAATCTGAACAGGTCAAAACAGAGGGTTTCTTTAAAGATAGTGCTGGTCGTACAAAGGAAAAGATAACCTACTTCCCTAAAATGTATTATCGACTTAAAAATGGCTTGATACAGATACGGGTGGAAATCACGCTGGGAAAATATCAAGACCAACTCTTACACTTGGAAAAGAAATTAGAGAGTGGCTTGTACTGTGAGCTGACGGATAAAGAGTTAAAGGATTCCTATGTGGAATATACTTTGCTCTATGACACCATAGCCAGTCGTATTTCTATTGATGAAGTAGAAGCTAAAGATGGTAAACTTCGCTTAATGAAAAACGTATGGTGGGAATATGATAAGCTCCCTCATATGTTGATTGCTGGTGGTACAGGTGGCGGTAAAACTTACTTTATACTGACACTGATTGAAGCCTTGCTTCATACAGATTCAAAACTGTATATTCTTGACCCGAAAAATGCTGACCTTGCGGACTTAGGTTCTGTGATGGCAAATGTCTACTATAGAAAAGAAGACTTGCTTTCTTGCATTGAAACATTCTATGAAGAAATGATGAAACGTAGTGAGGAAATGAAGCAGATGAAGAACTATAAGACTGGCAAAAATTATGCTTACTTAGGTCTCCCGGCACACTTCTTAATCTTTGATGAATACGTCGCTTTCATGGAAATGCTGGGAACAAAAGAAAACACCGCAGTTATGAATAAGCTGAAACAGATTGTCATGTTAGGTCGTCAAGCTGGCTTCTTTCTAATACTGGCTTGTCAACGTCCAGACGCAAAATATTTAGGCGACGGAATCCGTGATCAGTTTAATTTCAGAGTGGCTTTAGGTCGTATGTCTGAAATGGGCTATGGCATGATGTTTGGCAGTGACGTACAAAAGGATTTCTTCTTAAAGCGAATCAAAGGTCGTGGCTATGTTGATGTAGGAACAAGTGTCATATCAGAGTTTTATACTCCCCTTGTACCAAAAGGATATGATTTCTTGGAGGAAATTAAAAAGTTATCCAACAGCAGACAGTCCACGCAGGCGACGTGCGAAGCGGAAGTCGCAGGTGTGGACTGATCTTGCTGGCTGGTGTGGCAATAGCCACGCCAGCACTTAACCCCCCGTATCTAACAGGGGGGTACAAATCGACAGGAAACAGTCAAAAAAACATTAGAAAATCCTTTGGTTACAAGGGATTTACAAAATTTCAGCGTATGTCAAATGGGCTTTAAAAGTTGACATACGCCTTTTTGATTGGAGGGATTTTTACTGAATGAACAAACTTGGTTACAGCATTTAAAAGAAAAACGCTTGGCTTATGGACTATCTCAAAACCGTTTAGCTGTTGCGACTGGTATTACAAGGCAGTATCTAAGCGATATTGAAACAGGAAAAGTCAAGCCATCAGAGGATTTACAGCAGTCCCTTTGGGAAGCTCTGGAACGCTTCAATCCCGACGCTCCCCTTGAAATGCTGTTTGATTATGTAAGGATTCGCTTTCCGACAACAGACGTACAGCAGGTGGTCGAAAACATCTTACAACTGAAACTGTCCTATTTTCTTCATGAGGACTATGGTTTCTATTCTTATTCAGAGCATTATGCTTTAGGCGACATATTCGTCCTTTGCTCCCATGAACTGGACAAAGGAGTTCTGGTGGAATTGAAAGGTCGTGGGTGCAGACAATTTGAAAGCTATCTTCTGGCACAACAAAGAAGCTGGTATGAGTTCTTTATGGACGTTTTGGTGGCTGGCGGTGTGATGAAACGCCTTGACCTTGCCATTAACGATAAGACAGGGATTTTGAATATCCCTGTACTCACTGAAAAGTGCCAACAGGAAGAATGTATCTCCGTCTTCCGCAGTTTTAAAAGCTATCGCAGTGGCGAACTGGTACGCAAAGAGGAAAAGGAATGTATGGGAAACACCCTCTATATCGGTTCATTACAAAGTGAAGTTTATTTCTGTATCTATGAAAAGGACTACGAGCAGTACAAGAAAAATGATATTCCCATTGAAGACGCAGAAGTAAAAAACCG
The DNA here is from genome assembly GCF_023109005.1 of Streptococcus oralis. Taxonomy (GTDB): domain Bacteria; phylum Bacillota; class Bacilli; order Lactobacillales; family Streptococcaceae; genus Streptococcus; species Streptococcus oralis_BU. The sequence goes on from NZ_JALDTU010000006.1 coordinate 112,080, forward strand.
TTTTGAGATTCGATTGAAAAATGAGCGTGCCTATTATGCAGTCCGTGATTTACTCGTCTATGACAATCCAGAGCATACCGCCTTTAAAATTATCAATCGGTATATCCGTTTTGTAGATAAAGACGATTCCAAACCTCGTTCTGATTGGAAACTGAATGAAGAATGGGCTTGGTTTATTGGGAACAATCGTGAACGATTAAAACTAACCACAAAACCAGAGCCTTACTCCTTCCAAAGGACGCTGAACTGGCTATCTCATCAAGTTGCCCCGACCTTAAAGGTTGCGATTAAACTTGATGAAATCAACCAGACGCAGGTTGTAAAAGACATTCTCGACCATGCGAAACTGACAGACCGACACAAGCAGATTTTGAAGCAACAGTCAGTAAAAGAACAGGACGTGATAACAACAAAAAAATAACTCAAATACAAATTCATTGAATATAGAGAGGAGAACATTTTTATGAATTTTGGACAAAACCTTTATAACTGGTTTCTATCAAACGCTCAATCACTGGTGCTTTTAGCAATCGTTGTGATTGGCTTGTATCTTGGCTTCAAGCGTGAGTTTAGCAAACTGATTGGCTTTTTAATTATTGCGATTATTGCGGTTGGCTTAGTCTTCAACGCTGCTGGAGTAAAAGACATTTTACTAGAGCTATTCAATCGCATTATTGGTGCTTAAATAAAACCGTTCTTTTGTGGAATATAAGTGGTTTTCTTATGTTCCGCAAAGGAATGGTACACCAAACGAAGTGCGGTAGGGATTTTTGAATCTCTACAAAGAAAGGACGTGAATATATGGACGATATGCAAGTCTATATTGCGAATTTAGGCAAATACAATGAGGGCGAATTGGTCGGTGCGTGGTTTACCTTTCCCATTGACTTTGAGGAAGTCAAAGAGAAAATCGGCTTGAATGATGAATATGAGGAATACGCCATTCATGACTACGAGTTACCCTTTACGGTTGACGAATACACTTCCATTGGCGAACTCAATCGACTATGGGAAATGGTATCGGAATTACCCGAAGAATTACAATCGGAGCTATCTGCTCTGCTCACTCATTTTTCAAGCATTGAAGAACTAAGCGAACATCAAGAGGATATTATCATTCATTCCGATTGTGATGATATGTATGACGTGGCACGCTACTACATTGAAGAAACGGGTGCTTTAGGCGAAGTACCAGCTAGTCTTCAAAACTATATTGATTATCAAGCCTATGGTCGGGATTTAGACCTTTCAGGAACGTTTATCTCAACCAATCATGGGATTTTTGAAATCGTCTATTAAATCTGTCGGTACATTACTACTGGCAGATTTTCTATTTTACGGGGTGGCTCAATCAGCTACCCCTATTTTTTATGAAAGGATTGATTACATGAAGAAAATACGAAGCTATACCAGTATCTGGTCTGTGGAAAAGGTACTGTATTCTATCAATGATTTTAGACTTCCGTTTCCCATAACCTTTACGCAAATGACATGGTTTGTCGTGTCACTCTTTGCAGTGATGATACTTGGCAACTTGCCCCCTCTTTCCATGATAGAGGGAGCATTTCTCAAATACTTTGGGATTCCTGTGGCTTTCACATGGTTTATGTCTACAAAAACTTTTGATGGTAAAAAGCCTTATGGATTTTTGAAGTCTGTCATTGCTTATGCACTGCGACCAAAGCTGACCTATGCAGGAAAAAAAGTAACGCTTGGCAGAAACCAGCCACAAGAAGCCATTACAGCAGTTAGGAGTGAATTTTATGGCATATCCAATTAAATACATTGAAAACAATCTCGTCTGGAATAAAGACGGGGAATGTTATGCTTACTATGAGCTTGTTCCTTACAATTACTCATTTCTAAGTCCAGAACAGAAAATACAAGTGCATGATTCTTTCAGACAGCTTATCGCACAAAATCGTGATGGCAAAATTCATGCTTTACAAATCAGTACAGAATCCAGCATACGTTCTGCACAAGAGCGTTCCAAAAATGAAGTCACTGGCAAGCTCAAAGCGGTTGCCTATGACAAAATCGACCAACAGACAGACGCTTTAATATCCATGATTGGCGAAAATCAAGTGAACTACCGTTTCTTTATCGGCTTTAAGTTGCTTCTCAACGATCAGGAGTTTTCTATGAAAAGTCTTACCGTTGAAGCAAAAAATGCTTTGTCTGATTTTGTCTATGATGTGAACCATAAGCTGATGGGCGATTTTGTTAGTATGAGTAATGATGAAATCCTGCGTTTTCAGAAGATGGAAAAGCTCTTAGAAAATAAAATCTCTCGTCGTTTCAAAATCCGCAGGTTAGATAAGGACGACTTCGGCTATCTGATTGAACACCTTTACGGACAGACAGGCACTGCCTATGAAGAGTATGAGTACCATCTATCAAAGAAAAAGCTGGATAATGAAACGCTGATTAAATACTATGACTTGATTAAGCCTACTCGCTGTTTGGTGGAAGAAAAACAGCGATATTTGAAAATCCAGCAGGAAGATGAAACCGTCTATGTAGCTTACTTTACCATTAACAGCATTGTCGGAGAACTGGACTTCCCGTCCTCTGAAATCTTCTACTACCAGCAACAGCAATTTACATTCCCGATTGATACGTCAATGAATGTGGAAATTGTAGCGAATCGTAAAGCCCTATCTACTGTCCGCAATAAAAAGAAAGAACTGAAAGACTTGGATAACCACGCTTGGCAAAGTGATAATGAAACCAGCTCCAATGTGGCGGAAGCTCTGGAAAGTGTGAATGAGCTGGAAACCAATTTAGACCAAAGCAAGGAATCTATGTACAAGCTGTCTTATGTGGTAAGGGTATCAGCAAATGATCTTGACGAACTCAAACGTCGTTGTAATGAAGTGAAAGATTTTTATGACGATTTAAGCGTAAAACTGGTACGACCATTTGGGGATATGCTCGGCTTACATGAAGAATTTTTACCTGCCAGCAAGCGTTATATGAATGATTATATTCAATACGTGACCTCTGATTTCCTCGCTGGTTTAGGTTTTGGTGCTACTCAAATGCTGGGGGAAAATGAGGGGATTTATGTTGGCTACAGCTTAGATACTGGACGCAATGTCTATCTGAAACCTGCTCTTGCCAGTCAAGGGGTTAAGGGTTCAGTAACCAATGCGTTAGCGTCGGCTTTTGTTGGTTCGCTGGGTGGTGGTAAATCCTTTGCGAATAACCTTATCGTCTATTATGCGGTGCTTTATGGGGCACAAGCAGTGATTGTAGACCCAAAAGCAGAACGTGGCAGATGGAAAGAAACCTTGCCAGAGATTTCCCATGAAATCAATATCGTCACTCTGACTTCTGATGAGAAAAACAAAGGCTTACTTGACCCTTATGTGATTATGAAAAATCCCAAAGATTCTGAATCACTGGCTATTGATATTCTGACATTCCTTACGGGGATTTCCTCTCGTGATGGGGAACGCTTCCCAATCCTTAGAAAAGCCATTCGTGCAGTAACCAATAGTGAAGTACGAGGGTTGATGAAAGTGATTGAGGAATTACGGGTTGAGAATACGCCACTAAGTACCAGTATAGCCGACCATATCGAAAGTTTTACAGACTATGACTTTGCACATTTATTATTCAGTAATGGTTATGTGGAGCAGTCTATCAGCTTAGAAAAACAACTGAACATTATACAGGTTGCGGACTTGGTACTTCCCGACAAGGAAACTTCCTTTGAGGAATATACCACTATGGAGCTTTTATCCGTTGCTATGCTGATTGTCATTAGTACCTTTGCTTTAGACTTTATCCATACAGACCGAAGCATTTTCAAGATTGTAGATTTAGACGAAGCATGGAGCTTTTTACAGGTAGCACAAGGAAAAACACTATCTATGAAGCTGGTTCGGGCTGGTCGTGCTATGAACGCTGGGGTATATTTCGTGACCCAAAATACAGACGACCTCTTAGATGAAAAACTGAAAAATAACCTCGGCTTAAAATTTGCATTTCGTTCCACTGACCTTAACGAGATTAAAAAGACCTTAGCCTTTTTTGGTGTAGACCCAGAGGACGAAAACAATCAGAAGCGATTGCGTGATTTGGAAAACGGGCAATGCCTTATCAGTGATTTATATGGTCGTGTCGGTGTGATACAGTTCCACCCTGTATTTGAAGAACTGCTCCATGCCTTTGATACCAGACCACCTGTGCGAAAAGAGGTGTAAATGTGAAACCATCAATAGTAAACAGAATAAAATCAAACTGGACGCTGAAACGTCTAGGTAAAGTGGCAATGACAGTGGCTTTCACACTTGTGATTGCCATTTTTCTTTTAGCCATGCTGGGAACGGTGGTTCAAGCTGCGGGCTTGGTAGATGATACGGTCAATGTGGCAAATGAATACAGCCGATACCCACTTGAAAACTATCAACTGGATTTTTATGTGGATAATAGCTGGGGCTGGCTTCCGTGGAACTGGTCGGACGGGATTGGAAAACAGGTCATGTATGGACTATATGCCATTACCAATTTTATTTGGACAATCAGTTTGTATGTTTCCAATGCGACAGGTTACTTAGTACAGGAAGCCTATTCCTTAGACTTCATTTCCGCTACAGCAGATTCCATTGGTAAGAATATGCAGACCTTAGCTGGTGTGAGTGCAAACGGATTTTCAACAGAGGGTTTCTATGTTGGATTCCTCTTACTCTTGATTTTGGTTCTTGGGGTTTATGTTGCCTATACGGGACTGATAAAGAGAGAAACCACAAAGGCAATTCATGCCATTATGAATTTTGTGCTGGTGTTTATCCTATCGGCTTCCTTTATTGCCTACGCTCCCGACTACATTAAAAAAATCAATGACTTTTCATCAGACATCAGTAATGCCAGTTTATCACTTGGCACGAAGATTGTCATGCCCCATTCCGATAGTCAAGGCAAGGACAGCGTGGACTTAATCAGAGATAGCCTGTTTTCCATACAGGTTCAGCAAACGTGGCTACTGCTTCAATACAACAGTTCAGACATTGAAAGTATCGGTATTGACCGTGTGGAAAGCCTGCTCTCCACCAGCCCAGATTCCAACAATGGCGAAGACAGAGAAAAAATTGTTGCGGAAGAAATTGAAGACAGAAGCAATACCAATCTAACCATTACAAAGACCATTAACCGTTTAGGTACAGTCTTCTTCCTATTTGTCTTCAATATTGGGATTTCCATATTTGTATTCCTATTAACAGGAATCATGATTTTCTCGCAGGTACTTTTTATCATCTATGCTATGTTTCTGCCTGTGAGCTTTATTTTAAGCATGATTCCATCATTTGATGGTATGTCAAAACGAGCCATAACAAAGCTCTTTAATACCATTTTGACACGAGCTGGAATCACATTGATTATTACGACAGCATTTAGTATTTCAACCATGCTCTATACCTTATCGGCTGGTTATCCATTCTTTTTGATTGCTTTTCTACAGATTGTGACCTTTGCAGGAATCTACTTCAAGCTGGGCGATTTAATGAGTATGTTTTCTCTACAGAGTAACGATTCTCAAAGTGTGGGAAGTCGTGTGATGAGAAAACCTCGTATGCTTATGCACGCTCACATGCACCGTCTACAGCGGAAACTTGGACGTTCCATGACTACTCTAGGGGCTGGGTCTGCCATTGTTACAGGTAAAAAAGGACAGTCGGGTTCGGGGAGTTCTGCAAGGACACAAGCAGATCACTCCCGACCAGACGGAAAGGAAAAATCAACACTTGGAAAACGTATCGGTCAAACCATCGGTACAGTAGCTGATACCAAAGACAGAATGGTAGACACTGCTAGTGGTTTGAAAGAACAGGTTAAAGATTTGCCGACCAATGCAAGATATGCAGTATATCAAGGAAAATCCAAAGTAAAAGAGAATGTCCGTGATTTAACCAGTAGTATTTCTCAAACCAAAGCGGACAGAGCCAGTGGACGCAAGGAACAGCAGGAACAAAGGCGAAAAACCATTGCGAAGCGTCGCTCTGAAATGGAACAGGTCAAACAGAAAAAACAGCCTGCTTCTTCTGTTCATGAAAGACCGACTACAAGACAAGAACAATATCATGATGAACAGACCTCAAAACAGTCTAATATTCAGACTTCATATAAGGAATCTCAACAAGCCAAACAAGAGCGTCCAGCAGTTAAGTCCGATTTTTCAAGTCCAAAAGTGGAACGCCAAGGCAATACCGTTCAAGAAAAAACCGTTCAAAAGCCAGCAACTTCAACCACTACAGCAGATAGAACTTCACAACGTCCAATCACAAAAGAACGTCCGTCTACTGTTCAAAGAGTACCACTACAAAATACAAGAAGTAGACCACCAATCAAAACCGCCACCATTAAGAAAGTCGGTAAGAAACCATGAAGTTGAAAACTTTAGTGATTGGTGGTTCTGGATTATTCTTGATGGTCTTCTCACTGCTTCTGTTTGTTGCCATTTTATTTTCAGATGAACAGGACAGCGGAATTTCCAATATTCATTATGGAGGTGTGAATGTTTCCGCAGAAGTGCTGGCTCATAAGCCTATGGTAGAAAAATATGCCAAAGAATATGGCGTTGAAGAATATGTCAACATACTTCTTGCGATTATACAGGTGGAATCGGGCGGTACTGCGGAAGATGTTATGCAGTCCTCGGAATCCCTCGGTCTTCCACCTAATTCATTGAGTACAGAAGAATCCATTAAGCAAGGTGTGAAGTATTTCAGTGAATTATTAGCCAGTAGCGAAAGGCTCAGTGTAGATTTAGAATCGGTTATCCAGTCCTACAATTATGGTGGTGGTTTCTTAGGGTATGTGGCTAATCGTGGAAATAAATATACCTTTGAACTGGCTCAAAGTTTCTCAAAAGAGTATTCAGGTGGCGAAAAAGTGTCTTACCCCAATCCCATAGCCATACCTATCAATGGGGGCTGGCGATACAACTATGGCAATATGTTTTATGTGCAACTGGTAACGCAGTATCTTGTCACAACAGAGTTTGATGATGATACGGTACAAGCCATCATGGACGAAGCACTGAAATATGAGGGCTGGCGATACGTTTACGGTGGAGCTTCCCCGACTACTTCTTTTGATTGTAGCGGACTGACACAATGGACGTATGGAAAAGCTGGAATTAACTTACCACGAACCGCACAACAGCAATATGATGTGACCCAGCATATCCCACTATCGGAAGCACAAGCTGGCGATTTGGTTTTCTTTCATTCTACCTATAACGCTGGCTCTTATATTACTCATGTTGGGATATACCTTGGCAATAACCGTATGTTTCATGCAGGCGACCCAATCGGTTATGCCGACTTAACAAGCCCCTACTGGCAACAGCATTTAGTGGGAGCAGGACGAATCAAACAATGAGAAAGGAAGATTTAATGATGAAATTTAGAAAAAATCAGAATAAAGAAAAACAGATACCAAAGGAAAAGAAACCTCGTGTCTACTATAAGGTCAATCCTCATAAAAAGGTTGTGATTGCCTTGTGGGTACTTTTAGGGCTTAGTTTCAGCTTTGCGATATTCAAGCACTTTACAGCTATAGATACTCATACTATTCACGAAACAACTATCATAGAAAAGGAATACGTTGATACTCATCATGTAGAAAATTTTGTAGAGAACTTTGCGAAAGTCTACTATTCATGGGAGCAATCCGATAAGTCCATTGATAATCGAATGGAAAGTCTAAAAGGCTATCTGACAGATGAACTTCAAGCTCTCAATGTTGATACAGTACGCAAAGATATTCCTGTATCGTCTTCTGTAAGAGGATTTCAGATATGGACGGTAGAGCCAACTGGCGACAATGAGTTTAATGTAACCTACAGTGTAGACCAGCTCATTACAGAGGGAGAAAATACAAAGACCGTCCACTCTGCTTATATAGTGAGTGTCTATGTAGATGGTTCTGGAAATATGGTACTGGTTAAGAATCCGACCATTACCAACATACCTAAGAAATCAAGTTATAAACCAAAAGCCATTGAAAGTGAGGGGACGGTTGATTCCATTACAACCAATGAAATCAATGAGTTTTTAACGACGTTCTTCAAGCTCTATCCTACAGCGACAGCCAGTGAACTTTCCTACTATGTGAATGACGGGATATTAAAACCAATCGGAAAAGAGTACATCTTTCAAGAACTGGTAAATCCTATTCACAATCGTAAGGATAATCAAGTCACGGTATCGCTGACAGTGGAGTATATCGACCAGCAGACCAAAGCAACGCAGGTATCTCAATTTGATTTGGTACTTGAAAAGAACGGGAGTAATTGGAAGATTATAGAATAACAAATATTGGTACATTATTACAGCTATTTTGTAATCACGTACTCTCTTTGATAAAAAATTGGAGATTCCTTGACAAATATGCTCTTACGTGCTATTATTTAAGTATCTATTTAAAAGGAGTTAATAAATATGCGGCAAGGTATTCTTAAATAAACTGTCAATTTGATAGTGGGAACAAATAATTGGATGTCCTTTTTTAGGAGGGCTTAGTTTTTTGTACCCAGTTTAAGAATACCTTTATCATGTGATTCTAAAGTATCCGGAGAATATCTGTATGCTTTGTATGCCTATGGTTATGCATAAAAATCCCAGTGATAAGAGTATTTATCACTGGGATTTTTATGCCCTTTTGGGCTTTTGAATGGAGGAAAATCACATGAAAATTATTAATATTGGAGTTTTAGCTCATGTTGATGCGGGAAAAACTACCTTAACAGAAAGCTTATTATATAACAGTGGAGCGATTACAGAATTAGGAAGCGTGGACAAAGGTACAACGAGGACGGATAATACGCTTTTAGAACGTCAGAGAGGAATTACAATTCAGACAGGAATAACCTCTTTTCAGTGGGAAAATACGAAGGTGAACATCATAGACACGCCAGGACATATGGATTTCTTAGCAGAAGTATATCGTTCATTATCAGTTTTAGATGGGGCAATTCTACTGATTTCTGCAAAAGATGGCGTACAAGCACAAACTCGTATATTATTTCATGCACTTAGGAAAATGGGGATTCCCACAATCTTTTTTATCAATAAGATTGACCAAAATGGAATTGATTTATCAACGGTTTATCAGGATATTAAAGAGAAACTTTCTGCCGAAATTGTAATCAAACAGAAGGTAGAACTGTATCCTAATATGTGTGTGACGAACTTTACCGAATCTGAACAATGGGATACGGTAATAGAGGGAAACGATGACCTTTTAGAGAAATATATGTCCGGTAAATCATTAGAAGCATTGGAACTCGAACAAGAGGAAAGCATAAGATTTCATAATTGTTCCCTGTTCCCTGTTTATCACGGAAGTGCAAAAAACAATATAGGGATTGATAACCTTATAGAAGTGATTACGAATAAATTTTATTCATCAACACATCGAGGTCAGTCTGAACTTTGCGGAAAAGTTTTCAAAATTGAGTATTCGGAAAAAAGACAGCGTCTTGCATATATACGTCTTTATAGTGGCGTACTGCATTTGCGAGATTCGGTTAGAATATCGGAAAAGGAAAAAATAAAAATTACAGAAATGTATACTTCAATAAATGGTGAATTATGTAAAATCGATAAGGCTTATTCCGGGGAAATTGTTATTTTGCAGAATGAGTTTTTGAAGTTAAATAGTGTTCTTGGAGATACAAAGCTATTGCCACAGAGAGAGAGAATTGAAAATCCCCTCCCTCTGCTGCAAACGACTGTTGAACCGAGCAAACCTCAACAAAGGGAAATGTTACTTGATGCACTTTTAGAAATCTCCGACAGTGACCCGCTTCTGCGATATTATGTGGATTCTGCGACACATGAAATCATACTTTCTTTCTTAGGGAAAGTACAAATGGAAGTGACTTGTGCTCTGCTGCAAGAAAAGTATCATGTGGAGATAGAAATAAAAGAGCCTACAGTCATTTATATGGAAAGACCGTTAAAAAAAGCAGAGTATACCATTCACATCGAAGTTCCACCGAATCCTTTCTGGGCTTCCATTGGTTTATCTGTATCACCGCTTCCGTTGGGAAGTGGAATGCAGTATGAGAGCTCGGTTTCTCTTGGATACTTAAATCAATCATTTCAAAATGCAGTTATGGAAGGGATACGCTATGGCTGTGAACAAGGATTGTATGGTTGGAATGTGACGGACTGTAAAATCTGTTTTAAGTATGGCTTATACTATAGCCCTGTTAGTACCCCAGCAGATTTTCGGATGCTTGCTCCTATTGTATTGGAACAAGTCTTAAAAAAAGCTGGAACAGAATTGTTAGAGCCATATCTTAGTTTTAAAATTTATGCGCCACAGGAATATCTTTCACGAGCATACACCGATGCTCCTAAATATTGTGCGAACATCGTAGACACTCAATTGAAAAATAATGAGGTCATTCTTAGTGGAGAAATCCCTGCTCGGTGTATTCAAGAATATCGTAGTGATTTAACTTTCTTTACAAATGGACGTAGTGTTTGTTTAACAGAGTTAAAAGGGTACCATGTTACTACCGGTGAACCTGTTTGCCAGCCCCGTCGTCCAAATAGTCGGATAGATAAAGTACGATATATGTTCAATAAAATAACTTAGTGTATTTTATGTTGTTATATAAATATGGTTTCTTGTTAAATAAGATGAAATATTTTTTAATAAAGATTTGAATTAAAGTGTAAAGGAGGAGATAGTTATTATAAACTACAAGTGGATATTGTGTGCTGAGAGCTTTCTTCTATACTAATAGACGAAAGGGTGTGAAAATGATTTTTAAATGATACTGTGGAACGGAACAGTAGCCCTAGTATTGACTACTGTCGTTTCTATTCATATTGGCTATTCTAGGACTGAGATGAAAAAATCTATAAATGCTCAGAATAAAATTGAACCCGCAAATCTCCCCAAAACAATGGTGAGTCATGTACTTGTATTATTCCGAAAAAATACACCTCTGGTGCAGTGAGACAAATTGGTGTATCTTATAGTGGCTTCGTAGATGAAAGCTATACTCTACTATCACTCTTTGATGATGTAGAACAAATTGAAAAAGATAATAGACTTCAGACAGCTATTGATGTTGTCAGAGAACAGTTTGGTTTTTTAGCCATACAAAAAGGAACCGTCCTAACTGAAGGTTCCAGAAATATTGAACGCAGTAAACTTATCGGTGGTCATTCCGCGGGTGGATTGGAGGGATTAAAATGAAACAAGAAAAAAATACAGTACAATTTTCAGAAATCCGTAGCAAAGGATGTAATGATATTGAAATGCTTGAAAGATTTTTACATGGAATCGTTGAAACAGCAACTTCAAAACTTCGTCAGAGAAAACTCAAAACAACTGAAATATCGATACGACTAGTACATGCTAAATCTGAAAACCGATTACCATTGGAATTTACATTTAGCATTAAGCCAACAAGCTCATCTGTGATAATCTATACTGAGGTAATCAATCGCTTTAAAGAATGTTACACAGGTGGGGGAATTCAAGGTTTTACGATTCAATTTGATAAAAATACCCTTGCCTCTGCATAGAAAGGATTTGATATGATTGACCGTTCGTATTTACCATTTCAATCAGCAAGAGAGTACCAGGATACAAAGATGCAAAAATGGATGGGCTTTTTCCTATCTGAACATGCATCAGCACTCTCTGATGATACAAACAAAGTAACGTACATGTCTGACTTATCACTAGAGAAGAAATTATTACTCCTCAGTCAAGTATACGCCGGGCAGCTACGCACACGCATTCAAGTGATTGAAAAAAACAAGCGTGTTTCCTACACTGGAACAATACCAAGTCTGACCAAAGATTTCATTTTGATAAAAACTATAACAGGTCACATCAATTTGAAATTAAAAGACATTATTAGTATTGAACTTGTCGAGGAGGTGCTCTATGAATCAGCTTGAGTTTCAGCGTAATCACCTACAAATGGACTATTATAGCGAGAGCTACCAAGATTTTGAACGTGACTTCTACCGCTACTCTAACATGAATATTCCATTGACCTTCCTAACTGATGATATCCTAAAAACAATGGCGACTTCACGTAAGAATTACTTTGTCCTCAATAAGGAAAAGTCCAGAGATAACCGCGATCACTTCTTCATATTTGAAGTAAGTACCGTAGATGAGAATCCGCTAATCTATCATTATACATATAAGAAAACTACAATATATTTAGCAGAAAAATAGGAGCAGTTCAATTGACTGTTCCTATTTTTAATATTCATAAAATCTAAAGTCTTTATACTCTTTAACAATGGAGTCGCCAACCAGAACAGACTATACTGACCAGCGACTACCTTAAATTTAATGTTTCAGATTTATTTTCTTATCTCTAATTTCATAAACTACATCTGCTACATTTTCGAGTAATCGTTTATCGTGGGTGATAAACACGATAGTTCCGGTGTACTCCTTCATTAGTATTTCCAAAGCCTCTAAACTTGGTATGTCAAGGAAGTTACTGGGTTCATCCATTATTAGGATGTTATATCTACCCATGAGCATTTTAGCAAGCAACAATTTTATAATTTCTCCACCGCTTAAAACAGATAAACTTTTTCCAATATCGTTCTGTTTGAACCCCATAGATGCTAGCACTGAACGAATTTCTGATATATTGTAGTCACAATCCTTCTGCATAAACTCCATAACATTCTGATTACTGTTGTACTTGTAACCATTCTGTGCAAAGTAACCTATTTTTGCCTTAGGCGAAATAGAAATTCCTTCTTCATGGTTTAAGATCATTTGGATTAAAGTTGTTTTTCCGATTCCATTACCACCAGTTAACGCCACTTTTGCTCCTAACGGAATTTGAAAAGATGCATTTTCAAACAGAGCCTTATCCCCAAATACTTTATTAATTTCTGCACCGACTATAGGGTATGGATTATGGAGCTCCAATGCTTTACTTTGCCTGAAACGAATTCTGCGAATGCCTTCCGGAGCTTCTACTTTTCCTAAGGCCGCAATCCTGTGCTCTAGGGTTTTAGCAGCATTATACATCTTTTTTTCCTTACTTCCTATTGATTTTTGATGAGCTAAACGCCCTCCGTCTTCAGTACTTTTTTTCTTTGAAGAACCTTTTGCCTTCTGTTCTATTTTACGAGCCTGTTTTCGCTTTTCCTCCGCAGCCCTTTCCAATCGGGCACGTTCCGCAATAAATTGTTCGTATTCTGCAGCTTGGCTCTTACGTTCTTCCTCTTTCTGACGAAGATAATCAGAATAGTTTCCCCAATACTCAGTGATTTTGCCATCTTTCAGTTCCCATATTTTATCTACTATTTCATCAAGAAAATAGCGGTCATGGCTAATAACTAACAGTGCACCTGTAAAATATTTTAGCTGTCCTATTAGAAAATCAATTCCTTCACGGTCTAAATGGCTCGTAGGTTCATCCGCTAAAATACCATGAACCTGTGCCGATAAGGCCTGTGCTATTTTAAGCCTTGTTTCTTCACCACCGCTCATAGTCTGTATATTTAATTGCTCAACACCTAGCTTGCCTACAAGTGCAAAATCTTTTTCCTCCTGCAGAGTTACTTCGTCCAACTGGGGAATATAGGCAAGTTCACCCAGACGATTCATTTTACATCCTGGGGGAGTTAATTCTCCTAAAAGTACCCTGAGTAAAGTGCTTTTTCCAGCACCATTTGCTCCTACTAAACCAATACGGTCATAATCATATACTTCTAATTCATTTATATCTAAAACATCGCGTCCTTTGAATTCCACACGAATGTCTTTTGCTTTTAATATTAATTCCATAACATTTCCTCCTGTCTATAATCGCATGCTTTCATTTGCTTGTATGCAGGGAAAACCCTGCGATTTTAGCAGGAAGAGTTACATGAAAATAAGATACATAAATATTCCTCCAATATTGTTTATTTTAAATCTAATTTTCTAACCTCAGTTATCATTTGGCAAACTATAGCAATGCCAATAATTAAAATACCTGATAGTAAAAACCAATGATTTACACCGATTTTATCAGCAAAGAATCCAGAAAGAATTAACCCAATTGGCATAGCAAGTGACATGATACTTCCGATCAAAGAAAATACACGTCCTAAATATTCAGGCTTAATTTTCTCCTGAAAAAGAGCTGTTTGCACACCGCTATAAAATGGCACCGAAAGCCCCATTATTGCACAGCAAACTACGAATATTACAAATCCATTTGGAGGAAGTATTCCCGAAACGGCTAAACTGGTCCCCATTATAAAAAATGAACTTGTTATTAGTAATACATGCTTTTCGAAGCCCCCTAATCTTCCTAATAATAAGCCTCCTGCTAGCATCCCAAATGCAAAGGAAATTTCCGTAATAGAAATATGCACAGGCGTTCCATTAAAGTGTTCCATGCTTATTAAAGGAAATAGTGCATTGATTGGCATATAAACAAAAGTATATAGTGTTCCTAAGAGTAATAAGGCAAACAATCCTTTGTTTTGTCTCAGAACCACAACTCCTTCTTTCATCTCCCTTATGAAATTTGGTTCTAAACTTTGCACTTGATTACCCAGCTTAGGTATACGTACAATTGCTACCGTAATAGATGCAATCACAGCACCCAATACGTCGATGGCAATAATAGCATTTAAATCCCAAACGGAGTATAAGAGTGCTGCAACTGCCGGACTAACAATATAGCTTATAGACTGCAAAGACTGACTATAGCCTGCGCATTTCGTTAGCTGTTCTTCTGGTACTAAAAGTGGTGTAACCGCATTGAGTGCTGGGGTATGAAAAGCTGTTCCAATGCTACGGATAAACAATACTATCATAATCATCCAGACAGGTAGCTCCATACAGAATGCAACAATAGCAAGCACTGCACCAGCTGCTGCGATAATTAAATCGGCACCAATCATTATCTTCTTCCTATCATGACGATCCACTAGCACACCAATGGCAGGTCCCAAAATCGCATAGGGTAAAAAACCTACTAATGAAGCCATAGACAAGACCATCGCAGATCCTGTTTTTTCTGTAAGGTAAAAAATAATCGCCATTTGCAGGATGGCACTAGTGATTAATGATACTGCTTGCCCTGCCCATATTGCATAAAATTTTCGTTTCCAATTGTTGTATTTTTCCATTTATATTATCTCCTGCATATTATTTTGCTTGAATTTCTATTTTGAATAGCATTCTAGGCAATAAAAAATGCAGGCCAAACCCCACAATGTGGCTTTTGGTCTGCATACATACAATTTGGAAACATTCATATTAAAGACATAGTTAAATAAAGGTATAGTTAAATAACCAATATCCTCACCGTAACTAATGAATGCTCAATATCGTATAAATAAGCACAACAAAAAAGCCTATCATCGGGTATAGATTCTGCTTTTTTTATTGCCAGCTTATCTTAAACGCATTGAGGCTGTCATAGTTTCGGTTCCTCCTACATCTTTGTTTATATCAATTTATAGTATAACACAACAAGATGATATGTTCAATATAAAAGTTATGGAATGAGACTCATACTTCCAATTCGATGCCAGATTTAAAGGATATGACGAAGTTTTCTTCATAGACTGTAACGCTCTGGATTATCTTCCTTAGTAGCAAGCGATTAGCTTTCACAAAATCTTCTGTTTGTAGTTTTAAAAATTCATCAGGATTTTCTAACTCAACCTCAAAATATTTCATTTTACATTCCCTCATTTCATTTATTGATAAATTGAGTTTGCAAAAAAGAGTGGACAATTTTTGTCTACTCTTAACCTTTAAAATAGTTTTTTTTAATCGATTTGAAGTTGCCTAAATTATTACTTATTCGGTAAAATGAAGTATTGCTTTCAACAGATTTCCTTCAACTACACTTCACTTGATTCAAACAAGGTGGGTACATTTCTATTCCCACAAACTCCTTGTCAATGGAAACAAACACGTACCCAAAGGGTAAATGGAAATAGAAACTGATAATTTCTAGCTATCACTTCTACTCATTCCAAAAATTTTCTCACTCTGATACTTACCCACCATAAAGCAAAAAGCCTTGCAATCAAGGCTTTCATTATCCCTTTCGTTCAAAGGTTTCTAAGCTTTTACGAGCAGAGCGACACACTCAGCGGTTCGCTATCTCCGTTCTGTCTGCGTGCTAGCACTTGTCAATCACGGACAGCTATCGCATGGGCGGAAGTAAATGCTAATCTTCGTCGTTTTACTCCTTGACTAGCAAACTTACCGCCTCAACATGTCCTGTATGTGGAAATAAAACACGATTAAAGATAAGGGAAGATACTGAATTAAAAAAATTCCCCCTCTATTGTCCGAAATGCAGACAAGAAAATTTAATTGAAATAAAGCAGTTCAAAGTAACTGTGATTACAGAGCCAGACGCAAAGACGCAGAGCCGATAAAATGAGATTAATACAATCTCATTTTATCGGCTCTTTCCGTTATGTATGGATTCTTTTAATTAGTCTTCGATGTTTCTTGCTTCGTTGATACCGCTGGCTAAAGATTCCATTAAGGATAGTTCTTTGTCTGTAAAGCTATCCATGTATTTCTCTATCTGTAATCGTCGGGTGCTTTTTACCAAGTTATTAGCAGGTAAGAAAAATTCATCAACGGAAACATGAAGTAACGATACAAGGTCATAAAGAACTTGTATGCTGGGGTGTTGCCCTTTATTTTCAATATTAGTTAAGTACCGTGGGTCAATTTCAATCAATGCTCCCACTTGTTCACGAGTTAAACCTCGTTTCAATCGAGCTTCTTTAATGGCTAAACCAAAGGCTCTAAAATCATATTTATCTTCTTTTTTACGCATAGTAGACCACCTCTATACATTTTATTGTTCCTACTGAATTAAAAACAGGTATAGAAAAACGTGTTATATGGTTTATAGGTTTATATTTAATAAAAAGCACTACTAAACGCCAATAAAAAAAACCGTTATATGGTAGTGCTATTTACGCTGTTAAAATATTGTATATTACTTCCAAATGGCGGTTTGTTGGAGGTCAACGTCGCCATGAAGTACATCATATACAATAAATTTCCTTACATTGGGTTCTTGTCAAAAAAAGTCGTCTATCTGCAATAGATAAGTACGTCCACCAATGTGGTTTTATAAATCATATAGATAGAATAACAGAAGCATGTAAACAGAGAAATAAATCTGTTTATATGCTTTTTTGGCTATTCAGAACTTTTTTACAAAGTTTATTTATCAGTAATGCAACAAATCCCCCTTTCACATTGGGACTAAGAGTGAAAGGAGATAAACGAGCAAGGCTCACTTCCTTTCCTAGACAGAAAGGGGGTGAGAAACATGAAACCATCTTCTTTTCAGACCACAATAGAAAATCAGTTTGACTATATCTGTAAACGTGCTATGGAAGACGAGCGAAAGAATTATATGCTTTATCTTTCAAGGATTGCAAAGCGTGAGGTGTCCTTTTCGGATGTTGGCGATTATCTTGTTAGCCAGTTTGCGACAACAGATAACTATTCAACTGACTTTCAGATTTTTACACTCAATGGGTTATCAGTAGGCGTTGAAAATGATTTGTTGAGTGAAGCATTACGTGAGTTGCCAGACAAGAAACGTGAAATTCTACTGCTGTTTTACTTTATGGACATGAGCGATTCAGAAATTGCAGACCTGTTGAAATTGAACCGTTCTACTGTCTATCGGCATAGAACCAGTGGACTAGCCTTAATTAAAAAGTTTATGGAGGAATTTGAAGAATGAAAACACAATATCCTATGATTCCCTTTCCTCTCATTGTAAAGGCAACAGATGGCGATACCGAAGCGATTAACCAGATTCTACATCATTACAGAGGGTACATAACGAAGCGTTCCCTACGACTTATGAAAGATGAATATGGCAATCAAAGTATGGTCGTTGATGAAGTCTTACGTGGAAGAATGGAAACCAGACTGATTACAAAGATTTTGTCATTTGAAATTAAGTAATATCCTCTCTCCTTTCGTGGAAGCGTGCTAAACCATTCCACGCTTCCCGAACAGGGAGGTTTGTTATTCCACCAAAGCATATTGAGCTTTCAATGTGTTTTGATAGGCTAACGAGCCATTGTTCTTTGAAAACTGAATAAAAGTAATCGAATACGTTTCGATAAGAAAAGAGCCAACGGAACTAACCGCCATGACCTATCTTATAAAGATAGCGAGCGATTCATGTTAGTGATCCGAGAAGCAATCTTTAGCAGGATTGCCTGCAACGACATTCTTATCGTGATAATGATACTCCCATACAGTCAATAGTCCGAGCGTGATAAAACCGTCGCAGGCAATGAGTATGGCTACATGAGAACCATGCAGGGGTGGAACTCCCGTGAGCTTTGCTAAAGCTGTTCGATTGCTGGTAAAACAACTTTTATGAAATCCAAATAAGTGATTTGGAAAGGAGGATTTTATGAAGCAGACTGACATTCCTATTTGGGAACGTTATACCCTAACCATTGAAGAAGCGTCAAAATATTTTCGTATTGGCGAAAACAAGCTACGACGCTTGGCAGAGGAAAATAAAAATGCAAATTGGCTGATTATGAATGGCAATCGTATTCAGATTAAACGAAAACAATTTGAAAAAATTATAGATACATTGGACGCAATCTAGCGTCGCCAAAGGGTCTTGTATATGATAAAATAGTATTAAGTCGTATCAAGGCTCTTTCCATAAAGGAAAGGAGCAAATGCCATGTCAGAAAAAAGACGTGACAATAAAGGTCGAATCTTAAAGACTGGAGAGAGCCAACGAAAAGACGGAAGATACTTATACAAATATATAGATTCATTTGGAGAACCGCAATTTGTTTACTCGTGGAAACTTGTGGCTACAGACCGAGTACCAGCAGGAAAGCGTGATTGTATCTCACTTAGAGAGAAAATCGCAGAGTTACAGAAAGACATTCATGATGGTATTGATGTTGTAGGAAAGAAAATGACACTCTGCCAGCTTTACGCAAAACAGAACGCTCAAAGACCAAAGGTTAGAAAAAACACTGAAACTGGACGCAAATATCTTATGGATATTTTGAAGAAAGACAAGTTAGGTGTAAGAAGTATTGACAGTATTAAGCCATCAGACGCTAAAGAATGGGCTATTAGAATGAGTGAAAATGGTTATGCTTATCAAACCATCAATAACTACAAACGTTCTTTAAAGGCTTCATTCTATATTGCTATACAAGATGATTGTGTTCGGAAGAATCCATTTGACTTTCAACTGAAAGCAGTTCTTGATGATGATACTGTCCCTAAGACCGTACTAACAGAAGAACAGGAAGAAAAACTGTTAGCCTTTGCAAAAGCTGATAAAACCTACAGCAAAAATTATGATGAAATTCTGATACTCTTAAAAACAGGTCTTCGTATTTCAGAGTTTGGTGGTTTGACACTTCCAGATTTAGATTTTGAGAATCGTCTTGTCAATATAGACCATCAGCTATTGAGAGATACTGAAATTGGGTACTACATTGAAACACCAAAGACCAAAAGTGGCGAACGTCAAGTTCCTATGGTTGAAGAAGCCTATCAAGCATTTAAGCGAGTGTTAGCGAATCGAAAGAATGATAAGCGTGTTGAGATTGATGGATATAGTGATTTCCTCTTTCTTAATAGAAAGAACTATCCAAAAGTGGCAAGTGATTACAACGGCATGATGAAAGGTCTTGTTAAGAAATACAATAAGTATAACGAGGATAAATTGCCACACATCACTCCACATAGTTTGCGACATACATTCTGTACCAACTATGCAAATGCAGGAATGAATCCAAAGGCATTACAGTACATTATGGGACATGCTAATATAGCCATGACGCTGAACTATTACGCACATGCAACATTCGATTCTGCAATGGCAGAAATGAAACGCTTGAATAAAGAGAAGCAACAGGAGCGTCTTGTTGCTTAGTAGTACAAATGAATTTACTACTTATTTACCACTTCTGACAGCTAAGACATGAGGAAATATGCAAAGAAACGTGAAGTATCTTCCTACAGTAAAAATACTCGAAAGCACATAGAATAAGGCTTTACGAGCATTTAAGAAAATATAAAAAGATAATTAGAAATTTATACTTTGTTTCAAATAAAAAAGATGACTTACTGAACCTGTAAGCCACCTAATCAGTCGGTTTATTCTGGTGTCTGCCACCGCTTGGCCCGTACGTCCAAGATTGCTATCGGATTTTGTTCTGGTGTCCGCCACCGCTTGGCCCTTATGTCCAAGATTACTATCAGATTGACCATGAGCCGACCACTCA
Organism: Streptococcus oralis; assembly: GCF_023109005.1. Lineage (GTDB taxonomy): Bacteria > Bacillota > Bacilli > Lactobacillales > Streptococcaceae > Streptococcus > Streptococcus oralis_BU. The sequence continues at coordinate 132,374 of NZ_JALDTU010000006.1, forward strand.
TCTACACCATTATTCTAACGAATATGAGCTACAAACGCAAGAGAAAAACTTATTTTGGATTTATACACTATAAAAAACATACACTATCTTCAGATTGAACTTTTGTTCAAAATAAGCTATAATGAATTTAAGTAGAAACAGGAGGTAGAACAAATGGCTACAATCAGTTTAACACGTGATATAAAACTAACAAACGAAGATGCTCTAAAAATTCTTAATCATAAACCATCTAAAAAGCTACAAGCAGTCTTGAAATCTATTGAATCACAGGACGCTACCGCTCCAACGAAAAATAAACTCATTTCAAAGTATCTGTAAGATGACAATTCAAGTAACACCACTTAAGCAATATCTTGAAAATATTCAAGTGCTAGCTCCTGATAAAACTGAGAAACAAGTTCAGGAGCTATTTAAAACTATCATTTTAGAAAATGTTGATTTCAACGGTAATGAAGAGATGTTGACTTATCTATCTGATAAAGCCCCCAATTTTGAAAAACAACATCGTTCTCGTAATTTTATCGTTGAAGAAACTGCAACAAATAACATCATAGGATTCTTTAGTTTATCTCTCAAAGTTGTTGATATTTCTGATTTAGAGAAATCCTTAAAAAAGAAACTCGTCCTAAAAGGGAAAAGTCCCAAAAATATTGATTATCTCCCTGTGTTACTTATCGGTCAATTCGGCAAAAACACAAAGCTAAATAAACTATCAGGACAAGAGTTATTTGAAATTGTAATTCAAAAAATTGAAGAATTTCGAGCAATTGTAGGAACTCAGATGGTATTTTTAGATAGTATCAATCATCCTAAAGTCATTCAATTTTATGAACAGTTCGGATTTGTTGCTTACAGTCAATTGATTAAAGACGATCATCAAGTAAGTTATCAGCCTATGGCATTAAATATGTCACTCTATAAAAAATAAGAATCATGTCACCTAAACTGATGACATGATTCTTTTATTATGTGACTATTAGTCCGTCTCGCTCCGTAAGGTGCGAGACAAATAAACCACCCGCTATGCGGGTGCGCGT